>JAYVMG010000048.1:0-1985 GCA_043759095.1 Acidobacteriota bacterium
CACGATCGTGCGGCGCTGCCTCGAGAAGGATCGGAAGCAGCGGTTCGCGGACATCGCGGTCGTGCTGTTCCTGATGAACGAGCCGCGCGAGGCGGCGACGCCGCTCGCGCTGCTCGCCGCTCCACGGCGCCCGCTGTGGAGACGCGCGCTCCCGGTCGCCGCCGTCGCGATCATCGCTGCGGCCGTAACCGGCGCTGTCGCGTGGGCGCTCCGGCCGTCGCCGCCGGCGCCCCTCGTCACACGATTTGCCATCCCGCTTGGGGAGGGTCAACAGTTCACGAACACCGGTCGCCGGGTCTTGGCGATGTCGCCCGACGGCACGCGCATCGTGTACGAGGCGAACAATCGCCTGTACTCGCGCGCGATGTCGGAGTCCGAGGCGAGACCGATCGCCGGAACTGAAAGCACGCAGACCACGAACCCGGTGTTTTCGCCGGACGGTCGATCGATTGCGTTCTGGTCCGCCACTTCTGGCGTGTCAGGGGCGCTCAAGCGAATCGCCATCAGCGGCGGCGCGGCGGTGACCATCTGCCAGGCCACCAACCCGTTCGGGATGAGCTGGGACAACGACGAAATTCTCTTTGGGCAGGAGAGCCAGGGCATCATGCGCGTGTCCGCCAGCGGCGGAACACCCGAGCGGATGATCGCCGTGAAGAGCGGCGAGCTGGCGCATGGTCCGCAGAGGTTGCCTGATGGTCAGGCGGTGCTCTTCACGCTCGCGACAGGGGCCACCACCGGGAACGGCATCCCGGGCTCCGAGGCCTGGGACAAGGCGCAGATCGTCGTGCAGTCGTTGAAGTCGGGCGAACGCAAGACGCTCGTGTCGGGTGGCGCCGACGCACGCTACATTTCGACAGGGCATCTGGTGTATGCGCTCGGCGGCGTGGTGTTCGCCCTGCGATTCGATCCCCGCCGGCTTGCGGTCGCCGGCGGTCCGGTGCCGATCATTGAAGGCGTGGCCCGAGCTAGGGGCTTTACTGGCACCGCGCACTTCGTCTATTCCGACAACGGTTCCCTGATTTTCATTCCAGGCCCGGCGACCACGTCGACGGGGCAAGAGGACGTCGCATTCATGGACCGGCAAGGAGCTGTGCAGCCGCTGAAGCTGCCGTCGGGTCCGTACGAGTATCCGCGCGTTTCGCCAGACGGCACCCGCCTCGCGGTCGGCACCGACGATGGGAAGGCGGCGCACGTCTGGGTTTACGATCTGTCGGGCAAGAGCGCGAGGCGGCAACTGACCTTTGGCGGACGCAATCGGTTTCCGATCTGGTCCGCGGACGGTCAGCGCGTGGCGTTTCAGTCGGATCGCGAAGGCGATCTGGCCCTCTTCTGGCAGCGAGCGGATGGCGCCGGCACGGCGGAGCGATTGACGAAACCAGAGCAGGGAGTGTCGCACGTTCCCGAATCGTGGGCGCCGGACGGCAAGACGCTCCTCGTGGCGGTGGGCAAGGGCTCGAGTTTCGCTCTTTGGGCTTTTTCGATGCCGCACAAGCAGGCCGCGCCCTACGGCGGCGTCGAGGCGCCATCGTCGACAATCTCCGCGGCGTTTTCATCGGACGGGCACTGGGTGGCCTATTCCCACGCGGGCAGTGGCACACTCGTCCAGCCGTTCCCCGCTACGGGCGCGAAGTACCAGATTTCCACCGCTAGCCATCCGTTCTGGTCTCCGGACGGCAAAGAGTTGTTCTTCCACGCCAGAGGTCGATTCGAGGTCAGCGGCATCACCACGAAACCAAGCTTCAGCTTCGCCAGCCCCATTCAATTGCCTACGGGGAATCTTGTGGAAGGTAATTCCTCGTTCGAGCGCAACACCGACATCACGCCGGACGGCAAGCGCTTCGTCGGCGTGATCGCTGCCGACCGAATGCCATCCGGAACGACAAGCACCCAGCAGATTCAGGTGGTCGAGAACTGGTTCGAAGAGTTGAAGACACGGATTAAGTAAGTCTCAAGTCTCAAGTCTCAAGTCTCAAGTCTCAAGTCTC
>JAYVMG010000049.1:0-13944 GCA_043759095.1 Acidobacteriota bacterium
TGAACCTGCTGTCGTTCGCCGCGCTCGCGGCGCTGGCGTGGTACATCGGCGAGCAGTTGCCTCGCATGCCGCGGTGGCTGATCTGGGGATGGTTCCTGACGATTCCGTGGACCATCCAATTCTCCACGCACATCATCAACACGTCGTACATCCTGCCGGCGGCGTGCGTGTTCTTCATCGGGTTCTTCGAAGCGGTGCCCGGCTTCAGCGTGCGGCGCCTGTCGCCGCCGTTCGCATTCGCGTTGATGGGCGTGGCCGTCGCCTGGATGATGCAGATCCACATGTCGTGGCCGCTGCTGATGCCGTATCTGCTCGCGGCGTGGCTGAGCCGCCGATCGGAGGGGGCGACGCCTCTCGTCATCAACGCCGCGGCGTGCCTCGGCGGCGCGCTGATCCCCGGCGCACTGCTCCTCCCGACCCTCGCGCGTTACGGGCTGAATGCCGGATCGGGCGGCGTCGCGCGGAACATCCACATGCACTGGGTGAACCCGTGGATCATCGCCACGACGCTCGCGCGATTTCTCTCGTTCGCGAGCCTGGAGATCAGCCGCTTCATCGCCACGGACGGCGCCAAGCGGCTCGAATTCTTCGGGCGTCACCTCTGGCTCGTGCCGGCCGCGATCGTCGTCGGGGTCATCGGCGTGGTGCAGCCGCTGTGGATGTTCGTTGATGCGTGCCGGCCGTTCCGCCAATGGCCCGAGGCCATGCCGCGCCTCAAGTGGGCCGGGCTGCGCACGCTCGTCGGCGCCAGCGTGCTGCTGGTCTACGCGAGTTACTGGTTCGTGATGGAGCCGCCGCAGGCGCACGCGTTCTATGTGCTCGCGCCGATCGCGTTCATGTTCGCCGCGTTCTGGTGGGCGTTCGTGGACTCGCCACGCGCGCGGCGGATCGCGGCCGGCGTCATCGTGCTGAACGTCGCGTTCCACGCCGGGCTCGCGTGGACGCAGTGGCCGGAACTGTCGCTCTACAAGAATCGAGCGGTCGTGGCCGCGGCAATCCGTCTGAAGGAGCCCGAGATGTTCGCGCATCGCCGCGATTTTGCGATCGATGGCGGGCCCGCGTCCCTGCTCGATGCCGCTCACCCGTACGATCCAAAGCGAGACTTTCAGGTGATCGCGTCCGCCTACCGGCCGGGGCCGCAGAACTCACTGCACTGGACGATCACCGTCCACAACCGCAGCACCGTCGTCGCGTTCCGCGATCCGCTGTACATCGCCACCTACCTCGACGATCAGGGCGCCATCGTCGAGGAGCGGCACGAACGGCTCAAGGACATCTTCGAGCCTGGCGTGACGCGGACGATTGAACTGAATGATGGCTTCGCGGGCCCGACGTTCACGACGGCCAGACTCCAGATCGTCGCCGCCGAGGCGCTGCTGCCCGCACCGCCGGAATAAAGAAGGGCCGACCCTCGGGCCGGTCCTAACTGAACCGTACCGGGACCGTCGGAGAGCGAGTTATGTGTGTTCGGCCACGGCGGCCTGCTGATAGTAGCGCGCTTCGTACTCGGCCGGCGGGATGTACCCGATCGGTTCGAGCAAGCGCCGGTGATTGAACCAATCCGCCCACTCGAGCAATGGCGATGAATCAGGAGCGTGATGCGGCGGCCGACTGGCGATTCAACTCTTCGAACCGATTAACGATGACGCTCAGTTGCGTGGGCGCGGCTTGCGATACCCGTTCGCAGGCGGCTGTTCGCGAACTCGATCAGCGCGTTCGCCGTTACCTGTGGCGGCAGCATGCCGTCCAGAGCGAGCATGGCCACGCCGTGGACGACGGCCCAGATGTAGAGCGCCAGTTGGCGCGGGTCGTCGCCGCGGGCAACGCCCGCCTGTTGCTGCTCGACGATGGCGTCGACGAGCACCTGAAAGGCGTCGGCGCCCGGATCGCCGACCGCCCGGCTCCCGTCGCCTGGCCGGACGACGCCGCCGAACATCACCCGATAGTACGACGGGTGGGCGACGGCGAACCGGACGTAGGCGACACCCATCGCGTCGAACCCCTCACGCCCGCGTCCGCCCGTATCCCACGCCTCGACGAGCGCCGCCCGGAGCGTGCGGAATCCCTCAGCGGCGACGGCGGCCAGTAGCCCCTGCTTGTCGGCGAAGTGCCGATAGAGCGCCGTGCGCGACACGCCGAGCCGCTCGCCCACGCCGCGGAGGGTCAGCGCCGCCATCCCATGCGTCTGAATCGTGCGGACGGCCTCGTGGAGCATCGCGCGCGGCAGGTCGCCGTGATGATAACGGCTGGGCGGTCTACTGACGGCCTTCCGCGGACGCGATCGACGCATTCCTCATCTTAAAATTTAGTGTTGACACTGTCAACATAAATGCGTATGTTTATGTTGACGACGACAACATCTCAATCGCGTTTCGAGGAAATGAGAGAACGTGTTGAAACGCACCGTGAACCGCCTGAAAACGTTCGTGACCTTGCTCTGGCGCGCCGACGCCCCGCTGACGGCCGCCGGCGTCCTGATGCTTGCCGCCCTGGCGGGATCGCTGGCCGGCCTGTGGCTCGATCCGCGCACGATTACCGGCGCGCCGGCCTGGCTGAAACCGGCGAAGTTCGCCGTCTCGACCGCCATCTACACCCTGACGCTCGCCTGGGTGTTCAGCTATCTGCCCGCCTGGCCAAGAACCCGCCGGATCGGCGGCTGGACGACCGCCGCAACGCTCGTGCTGGAAGTGGCGATCATCGACGCGCAGGCGTGGCGCGGCGCCACAAGCCACTTCAACGTCGGCGCGCCGCTCGACCTTTCGCTCTGGACGGTGATGGGCCTGGCCATCGTGCTGCAAACGTTGGCGAGCATCGCGATCGCGGTCGCCCTCTGGCGCCAGCCGTTCGTGGATCGGGCCCTGGGATGGGCGCTGCGGCTGGGTCTGTCGATCACCATCCTCGGCGCTTCGTCCGCCGGGCTCATGACGCGGCCGACCGCCGCGCAGATGGCTCACGCGCGCGCCACGCATCAGATGACAGTTGTCGGCGCACACACGGTCGGTGCGCCGGACGGCGGGCCCGGCCTCCCAGCCACAGGGTGGAGCCGGGAGCATGGCGATCTCCGCGTACCGCATTTCCTGGGGCTTCACGCGCTGCAGGCGCTGCCGCTGTTCGCGCTCGCGTTCCTTCGTCGAGGCTGGTCCGAGACGATGCGCACCCGCGTGATGTTCACGGCTGCCGGCAACTACGCGCTCCTGTTCGCGATCCTGCTCTCGCAGGCACTGCGCGGTCAGGCGCTCACGAATCCGGATACGACGACGATGACAGCGTTCGCGATGTGGGGCGTCCTGACCGTCGCCGCCGCGTGGATCGCCGCCGCGGGCTCCCAGTCGATCCGCGCGCACGTCGTCGCGCACCGAGGTGTGGCATGACGCCGAATTCACTTTTCTCGCTGGTGAATCTCATCGCCCTATGCGCCTGGGTGCTGCTCGCTCTGGCGCCGCGCCGACGCTGGGTCATCGACATCGTCGCCGGCCTCGCGGTGCCGGCCCTGCTCGCGGCCGTCTACATTGCGCTCATCGCGACGAATTGGAGCAATAGCTCGGGAGGATTCTCGACGCTAGCGAAGGTCGCCGAGCTGTTCGCCAACCCCTGGCTGCTGCTCGCCGGCTGGGTGCACTACCTCTGTTTCGACCTGCTCGTCGGCTGCTGGGAAGTACGCGACGCCCGCGACCGCCGTGTGCCGTCCATGCTCGTCATCCCCTGTCTGGTCCTCACCTTCATGTTCGGACCGGCAGGCTGGCTGTTGTATCAGGGGGTCAGGTCAGCATATCCACGGCAGCTAGTCTAATAGTGCTGGACGACGACCGCTTAAGTGATCGCGGAGGCCTGGTTTCCGACGTGGCTATCGGGAGAAAACAGCAACGCGCTGACCGCCGCAATTTCGTCCTGGTTCACCGTGTGCCCCAGGCGTGGGTAGATGCGCTCGTCGACCGCGCCCCCCAATCGCCGGCACACCTCTGCTGACTCCTGGACCCGTGCGAGCGGAATGTGGGCGTCGCTGTCGCTGCAACCCAGGAACACGGGCGTGCCGCCGAGCGAGCCTGGGTAATTCCGAGGCGTACCGGGAGGGCCGATCAATCCGCCGCTGAGGCCGACGATCGCCGCGTAGCGCTGCGCGTGACGCGCCGCGAACTCGAGCGAGAGGCACGCGCCCTGGGAGAATCCGAGCAGCCCGATGCGCACGGGCGGAATCTGCTGCGCGGCGAGTTCGCCGATGATCCCGGCGATCACGCCAAGGCCCGAACTGATCCCGGGCTCGTTATCCCGAATCGGCGAGAGAAAGGGGTATGGGTACCACGTGTGATCCGCCGCCTGCGGCGCGAGGTACGCCACGTCGGTCGTTCCGAACTCCGCTGCCAGCGACAGGACGTCCTCGGCTGACGCCCCGCGTCCATGCACCAGGATCAATGTCAGGCGTGCAGCCGACGGCGCCGGACCCATGTGCAGCACCGGCTGGCCGCGATGCGGATCGTTTGTAGAGGTCATGGTTGCATCCTCAAGCTCTCCACCACGGAGGACACGGGGACGAGCTTTCTTGTTCAAAACGATTTATCCCCGTGTCCACCGTGGTGGAGAGTTCTCCCCGTGGTGGCGAGGTTTTCTCAGTGTGGCGCCCGATCAAGCACCGCGCGGTTCCATCGGCCGAGCGTCGCGGCCTGATCGTATGTACTGTCCACGAACGAGAGGATCGCCTGCTCCGGCGAGTCGGCCTTGCGGACCACGTCGTAGGGCAGGACGAACTCGCCCAGTTCGCCGTGATAGAACGCGCCGCGCGGCTGCACGCGCGCCGCCTTGAGCCCTGGCGGCTCCGGCACCGCGTACGCGTAGAACGCCGGCTCGAGGACCGGCCCGCTGCCGAACCAGAAGCCGTGGCTGATCACTTCGTGTGAGTACGCCTCGCGCATGAAGGCTGGACCGTCGCGCGGCGGCGCGGGACGTCCGGAGAAACGGGTCACCGCCAGGTCGAATGCGCCCCAGAAGACATGGACCGGGCTGCACTTGCCGACGAAATCGCAGCGCGCGCCCTCGAACACCTGCTCGACCTTCGAGAGGATCCTCCAGCAGCGATTCGCGAGCGCCGGGTCGTACGACGTGTGCGCTTCGTCTTTGTCAAAGCGAACCGGCGCGGGGATTTCCACCGGCATCGGCCAGATCTTCACCGGCAGCGCCAGCGCGTTCAGCGTCGCCATGACGTCCGCGTAGAAATCCGCCACAGAACGCGGCGCAAGCTGCACACGGCGCGTCTCGCCGTCCGACGTGCGAATCACCAGCTGATGCTCGATGAAGTCGAATTCCATCGAGAATGTCCGGCTCCCGTGCCGCAGCATCCTCGTCGTCAGGCCTCGCGGCGTGAGGAGCAGCGTGATGCCCCAGGAGTGATTGAGCGGAGGCGCCTGCGCGAGCGCGATCTTCCCAACGACCTGCGTCCACAAGTGGAGCGTCGCGTAGGTGTCCTTCCACTCATCGTATGGGAGGGACGGCCACTGTTCGATTTCGGTCACCATGATCGTGCAGAGGATTATGCCAGAATGTGCGCATGCGCAAGATGACTCCCTCGTGGCGCCGGCCGCTGTTTCTGACGATCGCGCTGGTTGCGTTGACCATCACCGCAGGCGCGCAAAGTCGCGACCGATCGCAGACGCCGGACAAGTACAAGTGGGACCTCGCGGACATCTATCCCACGCAGACCGCGTGGCGCGCCGCGAAGGACACGCTGTCCACGGACCTGCCGAAGCTGCGGCAGTTCCAGGGCAAGCTGGCCTCGTCAGGCCGCTCGCTGGCTGACGCGCTCGAGATGCAGGCGGTGTTTTCCAGGCAACTGGCGCGCCTCTACAGCTACGCAAGCCTGAGCGCGGATCAGGACACGCGCGACGCCGCGCACGAGGGCATGCGGCAGGAAATGAATCTACTGGCCGCCGCGTTTGGCGCCGAGTCGTCGTTCATCGAGCCGGAGCTGCTGAAAGCCGGCGCGGCGCCGATCACCGCCGCGATTGCATCCGAGCCGCGCCTGAAGGTCTTCGGTTTCTATCTGAGTGACGTGTTCCGCCGGACGCAGCACACCCTCAGCGACGCCGAGGAGAAACTGCTCGCCGACGCCGGCCCGCTTGCCGGGAACCCGTCGAGCGTCTTCAACCTCCTGTCGAACGCCGACTTCCCCTACCCGACGGTGACGCTGAGCACCGGCAAGCGCGTCACGATCGATCAGGCCGCCTTCACCGAACTGCGCGCGCTCCCCAATCGCGCCGACCGAGAAAAGGTGATGTCCGCATTCTTCACGGCGCTGGGCTCGTTCGATCGCACGTTCGGCGCCTCGATGAGCGGCGAGGTGCAGAAAGTCTGGTTCTTCGCGAAGGCGCGCAAGTATCCGTCCGCACTCGCGGCGCAGCTCGACGGCCCGAACATTCCCCTGTCGGTCTACACGCGCCTGGTTGACGGCGTGAACAGGAACTTGCCGGCGTTCCACCGGTACCTGAGACTCCGCAAGCGGATGATGAAGGTGGACCAGCTGCACTACTACGATCTGTACGCGCCCCTCGTGTCGTCAGTGGATCTGAAGTACACGCCAGGCGAGGCGCAGAAGCTGGTGTTGGCGGCGGTCGAGCCGCTGGGCGCCGATTACCAGGCGACGATCGGCCGCGCGTTCGACAGCCGCTGGATCGATCTGTTTCCAAACGACGGCAAGGCGTCGGGTGCGTACTCCGACGGCGGCGCCTACGATGTCCACCCGTACATGCTGATCAACTACAACGGGCAGTACACCGACGTCAGCACGCTGGCGCACGAGCTCGGCCACACCATGCAGAGCTACTACTCGAACAAGACGCAGCCGTACGCACTGGCCGGCTATCCCACGTTTGTCGCCGAGGTCGCGTCCACGTTCAACGAGTCGCTCCTCATCGACTACATGCTCAAGCAGATCAAAGACGATGACACGCGGCTGTCGCTGCTGGGAAATTACCTCGAGAACATCAAGGGCACCGTGTTCCGGCAGACGCAGTTCGCCGAATTCGAATTGCACATGCACGAGATGGCGCAAAAGGGCGACGCCTTGACCGGCGAGGCCCTCTCGAAGGCGTACATGGAGATCACCAAGAAGTACTACGGGCACGACCAGGGCGTCTGCGTGGTCGACGATTACATCGCGCACGAGTGGAGCTACATCCCCCACTTCTACCGCGACTTCTACGTCTTCCAGTACGCCACGTCGTTCACGGCCTCATCCGCGCTCGCCGAGAAGGTGAAGGCGGGCGATCCCGCGGCGCGGACACGCTACCTTGCATTCCTCTCCGCCGGCGGCTCGAAGTATCCCGTCGATCTGCTGAAGGACGCGGGCGTGGACATGACGACCGACGAACCACTCGATCTCACCATCAAGACGATGAACCGGATCATGGACGAGATGGAAGCGCTGCTGGCGAAACGCAAGTAGCGCGAAGGCTCTAGCCGACGGGAGGATACGAGCGGATGTCCGCAAGCTCACCGTTCTCGCTGAAGCGCTTCTTTCTCGGCAAGCCGATTCCCTCGCACATGGCGGGTCACGAGCGCCTGTCGCGCGTGACCGGGCTGGCGGTGCTGTCGTCAGACGCCCTCTCGTCCGTGGCGTACGCCACCGACTTCGTGCTCGCCACGCTGGTCGTCGCCGGCGTCGGCGCGTTCGTGTACGCCATCCCCATCAGCCTCGTCATCGCCTCGCTGCTGGCCATCGTCGCGTTTTCGTACCGGCAGACGATTCACGCCTACCCGACCGGCGGCGGCGCCTACATCGTCGCCAAGGAGAACATCAGCGATACGGCGGGACTGATCGCGGCGGCGTCGCTGCTGGTCGACTACACGCTGACCGTCGCGGTCAGCATTTCTGCCGGCGTACTCGCGATCACGTCGGCGTTTCCGAGCGTCCATCCGTTCCGCGTGGAGATCTGCCTGGGCTTCCTGGCGATCCTGACGGTCGGCAACCTGCGCGGCATCCGTGAATCCGGACGCATCTTCGCCGTGCCCACCTATTTTTTCGTGGTCAGCGTGATGATGCTGCTGGCGGCAGGCCTCTACCGCTTCCTCACCGGCGCCATCGTTCCGGTTGATCTGCCGCTGCCGCCCAACGCCGGCCACCAGCCGCTCTCCACGTTTCTGCTGCTGACCGCATTCGCGAACGGCTGCACGGCGATGACCGGAGTCGAAGCGGTCTCGAACGGCGTGCCCGCGTTTCGCCCGCCGGAGGCGAAGAACGCCGCGTCGACCCTGGTGACCATGGCCTCGCTCGCCATCATGATGTTCATCGGGATCACGGTTCTGGCGCACGCATATCGCGTCGTGCCCAACGCGACAGAGTCCGGCATCTCGCAGCTGGGTCGCGCGATCTTCGGCGGGCCGAACATTCTCTACTACCTGCTGCAGGCCGGCACGACGCTGATTCTTGTGCTCGCCGCCAACACCGCCTACGCCGACTTCCCGCGTCTCGCGTCGATCGTCTCGCGCGACCGCTACCTGCCGCGCCAGTTCATGAACCAGGGCGATCGGCTCGCGTTCTCGAACGGCATCCTGGTGCTGTCGGTGTTCGCCGCCGTCCTCATCCTTGCGTTTCGCGGCGACACGCAGTCGCTTCTGCCGCTGTACATGATCGGCGTCTTCGTCTCGTTTACCCTGTCGCAGGCAGGCATGGTGATCCACTGGCGCAGGACGAGGGCGCCCGGTTGGAAGGCCAGCGCGTGCATCAGCGGATTCGGGGCGCTCGTCACCGGCGTCGTCCTCCTCATCGTCGCGCTGACCAAGACGATGGAGGGCGCGTGGATCGTGCTGCTGCTAATTCCGACGATCGTCACCGTGTTCAAGGTGACGCACGGCCACTACGAGCACGTCGCCTCCGAGCTGACCCTTAAGGGCTATGTGCCGCAGGCGCGCGTGCACAACACTGTCCTGATCCCGATCGGCGGCCTGCAGCGCGCGGTGGTCGAGGCGCTCCGCTACGCCGAAACGTTGTCAGACGATGTGCGGGCGATTTACGTGGACATGAATCCCGCCAGCACCGAGCAGCTACGCAAAGAGTGGGAGACGTGGGGCGGGCGAGTGACGCTGGTCGTGCTGCCGTCGCCGTTTCGTTCACTGATGGAGCCTTTGATCGCGTACATCGATCAGGCCTCCGCAGAAAAGACGAACGACTACGTGACGGTGATCCTGCCGGAATTTGTCCCGGCGCGCTGGTGGCAGCAGCTCCTGCACAACCAGACGTCCCTGCTGATCAAGGGCGCGCTGCTCTTCCGGCCGAACATCGTCGTCACCAGCGTGCCGTTTCACCTGTCGAAATAACAACGCACGACGGACGTCCTGCGCCACGAGCTAGGGTTTTGCCGCCTTGAAGCTGTTGAGATCGAGCAACGGCATCGCACCACCCGTGACCTGTGGCAACGTCCCGTTCCATTTTTCGATCGTCTTGTTCTGGATCAGGATCGCGCTGAGCGTCGACTGCAGCATGCGATTGGCTTCGGATTCGGCCTTCGCCCGGACCAGCACAGACTGCGCTTCGCCTTCGGCTTTCGCGACAGCCGCCTTCGCCAGCATTTCCTGCTTCTGCAGCTCGTATTCCGCCTGCTGCGCCTGTTGCTGCGCCGCCATCTTCTGCTGCATCTGCGCCTCGAGCGTCTGCGGCAGATGGCTCGCACCCAGGTTGACCTTGTCCAGCGAGAAACCCATCTTGTTCAATTCGACCGAGAGATTTTTCTGAATCACACCCTGCAGCTCATCGCGCTTCGATGAGATGAGTTCGGACAGCGACATCTGGCCGGCCGAGTTCTGCGCCACCGTGATGATCGTCCGGCGGATGAACGTCGCCTCGATCTCCGAAATGTCCGAGCCCCTGAACGACTTGAAGACCTGCGCCGCCTTGTCTTCAGACGTGTTGTAGGTCACCGAAATATCCTGTGTGATGTGCTGACCTTCGCGCGTGGGAAGGTCGATGCTGTCGTCGCCGACCGCCGAACCCTCGCTGGTCCGCCGAACCATCGTGTAGGTCCTCAGTGCGGTGGGATAGCTCTGCACCTGCGTGATCCACGGCATCCGCCACGCCATACCCTGCGGCACCGAGCGCAGCGACCCCGTCCAGATATTGAAAATGACGCCGGTGTTGCCCGGCGCGATGACGGAGAACGAACTAATCACGCTCGCGAGAACAATCACCGCCACAAGACCGGTGAGGACCTTGCTGGTCGTTTTGGCGAGATCGTCCGGTGAATCGAAAACAGTGCTCATGTGTGAGAGTCGTCCTTCCTGCTTGATCGATGGGATGTGAAATCGGTCACCTCGATGGGCGGCGGGATCGCGCGTGGGTGGCGGCCGACAAACATTCTGCGCAAGCTGCGCTCGAGCCGCCGCTGAAACGGGCGCAGCAGAACGTAGATTCCAGTTCCGCCAGCGACGAGGAGCAATATCTCGGCGAACGTCATGGCGCGAGACGAGTGTATACCCTGCTAGACATCTTCCGGCCGCCCGGCCACCGGTATCGTCAGGGTGAAGGTCGATCCGTGTCCCTCGGACGACTCCCCGGTGAGCCGGCCGCCGTGCTCCTGCGCGATCCGCCTTGAGATCGGTAAGCCCAGCCCCGCGCCGTCGGCGGACGCAGGCGCGGTTCGCACGAACGGCTCAAAGATGCGCGCCAGGTCATCGCGCGGAATGCCGCTGCCGGTATCCGCCACGGAGATGGCGATCGCGTCGCCGTGGCGAATCGCCGCGACGGTGATCACGCCCCCCGACGGCGTCGCGCGGGCCGCGTTCGTAACCAGGTTCGCGATCACGCGCTCGATCTGGCGGCGATTCACTGCCACGTTCTGGAGATCCGGCGGGACATCGACGTCGACGCGGATGCCGCGCGCATCCACCTGGAGCCGCAACGGCTCGACGGCAACGTTCACGAGCACGGACGGCCTCGTCGGCTCGAACACGGACGTCGCCGCGCCGGACTCGATCTGCGACAACTCCACCAGCTCGCGCATTAATCGATCGAGCCGCGCGGTGTCTTCGCGACACGCTTCAAGAATTTCCTGCTGGCGATCCGTCAGCGCACCTACATGCGATCTTCCGAGTGGGTGTCGTTCGTGTAGCGCCACCGCGAGCGACCCGGCCGCGTGCCCGGCATACCCGACCAGCAGTTTTGTCCGCAACTTCATCGCGCGTCCCCGCTCGCCGCATCGTCGCCCTGCGCCGGATTGCCGACGGGCACGATCTGCACGGTGGCGTCGCGCACGTCGCGCAGGAAGCGATCGACGATCGACCCGCGCATCAGCAGATCCCATCGCGAGCGGGCCGATTGCCCGAAGATCACGTGCGTAATCCCCTCGCGTTTCGCGAAGTCGACGAGAAGGTCCGCGACGCGCGAGCCCTTCAGCTTCACAACCGTCGCCCCGAGTTGCTGCGCGAACCGGATATTGTCCTGCAGCGCCACGTGATCCTCGGGTTTGATGCGGCCCGGTTCCTCTTTCGGGGTCTCGACGTATACCGCGAACCAGTCGGTGGCCAGCCGGCCCGCAATGCGCGAGCCGATGCGGAGCAGCGTCCGCGCGCTGCCGCGCGAGGCGATGGCCACCATCACTTTTTCAGGGATAACGGGGCGATCGAGTCCTTCGCGCTGACGGTATTTCTCGGCCTTGCCGGCCTGATCGGACGCGAGCTGCCGCAGCGCCAGTTCACGCAGTGCGGTCAGGTTGCCCTTGCGGAAGAAGTTATTGAGCGACTGCTCGATCTTCGCGGCGTCGTAGATCTTGCCCTGCCGCAGGCGCGACCGGAGCGTCTCGACCGACACGTCGACGTTGACGACTTCATCCGCGCGTTTCAGCACCCAGTCGGGCACAGTCTCGCGGACGCGCACGCCGGTTGTCGACGCGATCGCATCGTTCAACGACTCGAGGTGCTGAATGTTGACGGCGGTGATGACATTGATGCCTGCGTCGAGCAGCGCCAGCACATCTTCGTACCGCTTCTGATGCGTCGAGCCGGGCGCGTTGGTGTGCGCCAGCTCGTCGACCACCGCGATGTTCGGGTGTCTCGCGAGGATCGCGCCGAGATCCATCTCGCGGAGCGTCACGCCACGATATTCGATCTGCCGGAGCGGCACCTGCTCCAGCCCGCCGACCTTCTCGGCCGTCTCTGCCCGCCCGTGCGTCTCCACGAAGCCGACGACGACGTCGAGCCCTTGACGGCGGAGTTCGTGGGCGTCCTCGAGCATCTTGTAGCTCTTGCCCACGCCAGGCGCGGCGCCGATGTACACACGAAGCCTCGCGCGGCCTTCTTCCCTGGCTTTGGCAAGGAGCGACTCGGCGTCGGTCATTTTCTCATCGCGTATCTCGCGTCGAGATCCAGGTTCAGCTCCAGCACGTTGACGACGGCTTCGCCGAAGAACCCAAGCTGCCGCCCCGCCGTGTGCGCGTCGACCAACCGCTGGACGTCGCTCGCGCTCGTTCCACGCTCACGGGCGACGCGGGGCGCCTGAAATGCCGCAGCGGCCGGAGAGATGTGCGGGTCGAGGCCGGACGCCGACGAGGTGACCAGATCGATCGGCACCGGCGCCCCGGGATTCTCCTTGTTCGCGTCCTTCACGCTGGCAGCGACCGCGTCGATCAGCTTCTTGTTGGTCGGCCCCAGGTTCGTGCCGCCAGAGCTGGTCGCATCGTACCCCGTGCCCGCCGCCGACGCGCGGCTGCGGAAGTAGCCAGGCGACGAGAACCCCTGGCCGATGATCCGCGATCCGACGAGCTTCCCATCCCGCTCAATCAGCTGACCGTTCGCTTTGTCAGGGAACAGTACCTGCGCCAGCGCGGTGACGACGAGCGGGTAGCCGACGCCGAGGAGCAGCGTAGTGACCACGGTCATGAGGATGGCGATGATGAGATTCTTTGTGAGGTTCATGGTGCCTAGCTCTCCACCACGGGGGATACAGCGGACTCGGAGGCAAAACACTCTTGGTCTTGTTCCTCCTGTCCTCTATGTCCACCGTGGTACATATTTCTCATTACGCCAGATGCAACGCGGTAATCACCACGTCGATGATCTTGATCCCGATGAACGGCACGATGATGCCGCCGGCGCCGTAGATGAGGAGATTGCGCCGCAGCAGCGCCTCTGCGCTCATCGGCCGGCACCGGATGCCGCGCAGCGCCAGCGGCACCAGCGTCACGATGATCAGGGCGTTGAAGATCACCGCGGACAGAATCGCCGACTGCGGCGTCTTCAGGCCCATCACGTTCAGCGTCATCAGCACCGGGAACGCCACCGCAAACATCGCCGGGATGATGGCGAAATACTTCGCGACGTCGTTCGCAATCGAGAACGTCGTCAGCGCGCCGCGGGTCATCAGCAGCTGCTTGCCGATCTCGACGATGTCGAGCAGCTTGGTCGGGCTCGAGTCGAGGTCGATCATGTTGCCGGCCTCCTTCGCCGCCAGGGTGCCAGTGTTCATGGCCACGCCGACGTCGGCCTGCGCCAGCGCCGGTGCGTCGTTCGTGCCGTCGCCGGTCATCGCCACCAGCTTGCCGTCCTTCTGCTCTTTCTTGATCAGCGCCATCTTGTCTTCAGGTGTGGCCTCGGCGAGGAAATCGTCGACGCCGGCCTCGTTTGCGATCGATGCCGCCGTCAACGGATTGTCGCCCGTAATCATCACGGTGCGGATGCCCATCGCCCGAAGCTGCGCGAACCGCTCGCGGATGCCGCCCTTGACGATGTCCTTCAGATGCACGACGCCCAGTGCGCGCGTCCGTTCCGCGACCACCAGGGGCGTGCCGCCCGCGCGCGCGATCCGATCGACGATGGCGCGCAGTTCCGGCGACGTCGATCCACCGTTGGCGGCGACATAGCGCTCGATCGAATCGGCGGCGCCTTTGCGAACCTGCCGGCCGTCCAGATCGACACCCGACATGCGCGTCTGCGCCGTGAACGGCACGAACACGGCGCCGTGCGCCGCGA
>JAYVMG010000050.1:0-1973 GCA_043759095.1 Acidobacteriota bacterium
GCGCGGTGCGCAGCTGCCTGAAGGCACGCGACAGATCAGCGCGACCGGTCCGAACTACAGAGGTCCAGGCGCTCCGGCGTCCGGTCCTGCGCATCACTACGTGTTCGAGTTGTTCGCGCTCGACACGATGATCGACGTTCCCGCGGTCGGCGCATCACCGCCCGCCACGCGCGCCGCGGTCGTCGCGGCGATGGCCGGACACATCCGTGGAAAAGCGTCCTACGTCGGCTTGTTCAAGCGCCGCTGAGGCGCTTTTGGAAAGGAATCCGTGAACGTGCGGAGACGCGTCGTCGTGACAGGTGTCGGTCTGGTGTCCCCACTGGGTGTGGGGACGGACGCGACCTGGCAGGGCATGCTCGCGGGTCGATCGGGCATCGGTCCGATCACGTTGTTCGATCCGGCGCGCTACTCGACGCGATTTGCCGGCGAAGTGACGGCGTTCGACCCGCTGGCATGGATCGACAAGAAGGACGTCAAGAAATGCGGGCGCTTCATCCAGTTCGCGATCGCCGCGACGATGATGGCGATGGAGCAGAGCGGGCTGCGCATCGGTCCCGAAAACGACGAGCGCGTCGGCGTCCTGATCGGCAGCGGCATCGGCGGGTTCGAAGTGATCGAGCGCGAGCACCAGATCCTGCTCGAGCGCGGCCCCGAGCGCGTGTCGCCGTTTTTCATCCTGTCCGCGATCGTCAACCTGGCTGCGGGTCAGGTATCGGTGCGGCTCGGCGCCAAGGGACCGAATTCCGCGGTCGCCACCGCATGCACGACGGGCGCGCATGCGATTGGCGACGCGTGCCGGCTGATTCAGGGCGGTTACGCAGACGCGATGATCTGCGGCGGCACGGAAGCCGCGATTACGCCGCTCGGGGTCGCCGGTTTCTGCGCGATGCGGGCGCTGTCGACGCGCAATGACGACCCCACTCGCGCGAGCCGTCCCTGGGACGTGGACCGTGACGGGTTCGTGGTTGGTGAGGGCGCCGGCATTCTGGTGATCGAGGCTGCGGAGGAGGCCGAGCGTCGAGGCGCGGTGGTGCTTGCGGAGATTGCGGGCTACGGCATGAGCGCCGACGCGCATCATCTGACGGCGCCGCCGCCTGATGGAGACGGTGTCACCCGCGCGATGCGTGCCGCCCTGAAGGATGCGGAGCTGACTCCCGATCGCATTCAGTACCTCAACGCGCACGCCACATCCACGCCGCTCGGCGATCAGGCGGAGGCGACGGCGATCGCGCGCATCTTCGGCGGCAACGCGAACCCGCTGGCGATCAGTTCCACGAAGTCGATGACGGGCCACCTGCTCGGTGGCGCCGGCGCGCTCGAAGCAGGAGCCACGGTGCTCGCGCTGCGCGATCAGATGGCGCCGCCGACCATCAACCTCGATCATCAGGATCCCGGCAACAGTCTCGATCTCGTACCCCATCACGCGAAGCCGATCGCGATGGAGCACGCGATGACGAACTCGTTCGGTTTCGGCGGAACGAACGCGTCGCTCATCTTCACGCGCGCCTCGTCAACCCGCTGACGCGGTCGGCCGAAAGCCGTCTCGCACCGCGCTCCTCATCGGCTGCACAGACAAAGGGGCTTCACCAGTCCTGCCTCGGAGGCCGGTGGCCCAGCCTCGACGGATCGCGGCACGAGACAGCTTTCAGCCGCCAACTCCGCGCAGGGCTACGCCCATCTCTGACCGCCGAACGCCGTCGAGCTCGGTCTCAAGAAATGGCGCGGAGGCCATCTCGCGTCGCGATCCGTTGAGGCTGCCGCGCAGGACTTTTGAAAGAAGACGAATGCGGATGCTGCCGATGAGGAGCGCGAGGCGAGATGGCTTCCGCGCCATTCGGCGCTTCGTATCGCCGACTTGACCCGCCGTTCGTCGCAGTGCTACAACAAGAACGCCTTTGGTGCCCGTTCGGGCATAACGGGGGAAGTCCGGTGAAAGTCCGGCGCGGTTCCGCCACTGTAAGCAGGCGCAGCAG
>JAYVMG010000051.1:0-5282 GCA_043759095.1 Acidobacteriota bacterium
CCCGGCACGTAGCTGAGCGCCGCCGCGCGCAACAGCGGGTCGTTCGATTTTGCGCCGTCGCGCGCCTGTTCGCTGCGGAACGCGCGCCGCACGCCGGGACGCGCTTCGATCGCCGAAATGACGCTGCCGATCAGACCCTTCTTCTGTTCGATCTTCTCGTAGACGCCCGGCTCGAAATAAATATCGTTCGTATTGAGCACCGTGACGTGGCGTCCTTCGCCGAGTGCCGGCTTCAGCGCCCGCTCGATTGCCGCGACGATCTCGCTGCCGCTGATGCGTCCGGCGTCCCTGCCTTCGGCCACGAGCTGTTCGGGAATCGGCGTCACGCCGTGATCGGCGCTGAGCCCGGCCACCCATTGGTCCTTGCCGACGATGGCGTCGAGCTGATCGAAGAGCGCGCCCATCGTCACGTCGAGACGGGCGTACAGGTCCTGGATCTCGTGGCTTCGGGGGCCGAACGCGTGGCCGACGAGGTCGGGACTCGAAAAACTGACGGCCAGGACGTCGGTGCCGTCATGTGCGCCGAGCTGCAGCGACTGGACGAGCGCCGCCGCAAATCGCCCGAGGTACGCATCGGCATACGGGCTGCGCTCCCATTGCTGGAAGTATGCGGCGTCCGCGGTCGCGTTCAGTGCGTGCGGAAACGTCCGCGTCCATCCCTGCGGTGGCGCTTCGCCAAGACCATCGTCGGAGCCGGAGTAGGACGCCGGCGGCAGCATGCGCGTCCACGTCTTGCCCGCGTCGGCCGTAATCGGGTTCGCGTCGATGAAGGCCTTCACGGCGGGAACAGCGGTCGTCGAGTACGCGGACGAGGTCTCCCATCCGTCGAGTGTGTTGGTCAACCACGTGACGGCATCGCCGCCGTGTCCACCAAGCATGATCGCGCTGCGGTCCTTGAGCGAGAGCGACACGACGTGCGCTTGTCGGCGCTCGCGCATCTGATCGCTGAAGGTCGGCGCCATGAGCCGCAGCGGACTGTCGCCGCCCGTGACCGTCACGTTGTAGCCGACGTCGGTCGCGCGCGGATCCTCGGTGCACGTCATCTGCCTGCGCGCGTCGCGATCCCACCAGGCGTTCTGGAATACGCCGTGCGTGTGGGGGAACGATCCCGTCGAAATCGTCGCGTGCCCGGCGCACGTCACCGTCGTCAGATACGGATACGCCGCGTTCTGAAACCACGCGCCCTGCGTCACCATGCGTTTGAGGCCGCCGGTCCACTCGCCGTTGAAGCGGTCGACGTAGTCCGCGCGCATCTGATCGACGACGATGACGACGGCGAGCTTCGGTCGCCGGGGTGTCTGCGCGTGAAAGTGGGGTGCGGACAGGACAACCAGCGCGGCGAGAACGGCTATGGTTTTCACGCTGGGAGTTTACATCAGCAGCAGTGGGTCGAACGCGTAGCCGTCAGGGTCGACCGGCGCGGCGATGGCGCCCGGGCGCTGCGGATCGTCACTGGCGTCCCACAGGTTCACTTCGAAGGGGAGATCGAGGCGCGCCCCGTCACGGTCGATCAGCACGCGGACGTGCGGGCGATACGGATCAGGCGCGTACACGTTCATGACGACGGCGATTTCGCCGGTATTGAGGCGCACGAGATTACCGACCGGGTAGATGCCGATGAGTTGCACGAAGCGGCGCACGAGATGCTGATCGAACTGCGTCCCGTCGTTGCGCTTCAATACCGCAAGAATGCGGTCAGTGGGAAATGCCTTCTGGTAGTGGCGCTGCGATCGCATGGCGTCGTACACGTCGGCAATGCTGCACAGCATCGTGCCGACGTTGAGCGACGACCGCGTGACGCCGGACGGATAGCCGGATCCGTCGATGCGCAGGTGATGCTCGAACGCGACGATGGGCGCCAGCGCCGGGATGTCCGGCGTCGTGCGCAGGATTTCGGCGCCGTCCACGACGTGGCGCTTCATGATCGTGAACTCCGCATCCGTCAGCGCGTCCGGTTTGTTCAGTACGTCGAGCGGCGTGCGGACCTTGCCGATGTCGTGCATCAGCGCGGCGAGGCCGAACTCGCGCAGCAGCGGACCGTCGATCCCCAGGCCGCGCGCCTGGCCCATCGTGAGGATCGAGACATTCACCATGTGTGTGAACGTGTAGTTGTCGTAGTTCTTCAGCGTGGTCAGCGCCAGCAGCGCGGTGCGGTTCTGCGCCACAGCCTGCGCGAGGCCGTCGATCATGGATCGCGCCGCGGTCGCGTCCGGGTGTCCTTCGGTCTGCGCGCTGTCCCAGATGTCGCCGGCGAGTGACACGGCGTCGGAGTAGAGCCGCTTGATCGTCGCCATGTCGGTGAGGCTGCCCGCGACGCGCTGCTCGACGGAGACGCGCCCCACGCGGACGTGGAGGAGCGGCGGGAACGCGTCCGCGGCGCCGGGGTCCCGGGTGTCGAGCGCCATCAGCGCCGCGAGGAACTCGGCGATCTCTTCACGCGTCACGCCGCGGTCGATCGTCATCCGCTCGACGCCGTTGTGCTGCAGCCGACGGACGAACGGGCCGAACGTGTCCGCCTTCGCCATCGGCATGTCGTCGACGATCACTTCGTCGCCGACCAGACCGATCGTGACGGTCGGCTGCAGGCTGTGGAGCAGCTGGAATGCGGACGACAGCGCGTCGAGGTTGCGCCCGATGATCGGATGACCGGGTGAGTAGAGCTGCGCCGATCGCAGCGAGGCGGCGAAGCGCCGCAGGAGGTCGTCGGCGAGCTGAAAGCGCGGAGCGCTCATGCCTCGTGCTCCTCCGGTGGACGGGCGGCGGGCCGGCGTATGCCGCGGGCTGACAGTTGCGCGCGCGCCGCGGATCGGACGCCGCGCGATCCGCGTGCGACGGCCTCGTCGAGCACGGCAAACGCGTCCGCGGTGCCGATGCGCGCCAGCGCCGACGCGGCCGCGCCGCGCATCGCGCCGGTGCGCCGTGGCGCCCACCATTCGCCTGTGTAGAGCGCCTCGCGCAGCGGCGCAATACCCCCGGGATCGCGCAGCGCGCCAAGCGACTCGATCGCGCGCAGGTAGATCGGCGCCAGCGCGCCGCGATGGTCGATGTGGCCGAGGATATAGGCGAACAACGGCGTCGCGCGTTCGTCGCGCACGCGACCGATCGACTGCATGATCGCATCGCGCGACTGCGTCGTGCCGCCGGCGAGCGCCTGTTCGAGGATGCGGTAAGCGGCATCCGTGCCGATGTTCAGGATGGCGCGCACGGCTTCGCGCTGCACCTGCGGTTCGTTGTCGTCGAGCAGTTCCGTCAGATCCGGCAGCGCTTCGTCACCGCCGAACTGCCGCATCAGCTGGATGGCGGTGCGGCGCACGGCGGGGTTCTGCGAATTCTTGAGCCGCTCGATCGTGCGGCGCCCGACCGAGCCGAACGCCAGCAGGATCGAGGTCAGCCGCTCCCGCGTGCGCGGCCGTTCCTCGACGGACAGCGCTTCCGCCAGCGGGCGGACGAACACTTCGCCAAGCGACACGCTCATGGCCTTCACGCGTTCGAACTGCGCTTCGTCCAGCGTCGCCAGGTGCGTCGTCACGTGCCGCATCATCGAGCCGGCGAGCAGCACGTCGATGGCCGTCAGCGCGAGCTGGCGCCGCGATGACGTCCCGGTGCTGCCGGCGTTGACGAGGACCGCGATGAGTTCCGAGGCGGCGTCGAAGTCGCCGACGAGCAGCAGGTCCTCGATCAGGCCGACGAGCGGCGTGAGCAGCTCACGCCAGCGTTCCTCGTCCTGCTCGATCGTCAGGAGATCGATCATCAGCATCAGGTCGAGGCCGCGCAGCGCTGTCGTGGCAATCGTGCCGAGCCATGCGCTGATCCGTTCCGGCGGGTCGTCGCTGGCGCCGGCGACGTCGATCGCCTTCATCCGCGCGCCGGACAACTCCTTACCGTACGACTCCGAGACGAATGTCGCGTCGGAGTACGACGTCAGCAGTTTCTCGGCGACAGTGTTCCACAGCTCACCGAAGGTGTCCGTGCTCCCCAGGGGCGACTCGGCAACGTCGTGGCGCGCCAGGGCGAGCAGCCGCTGTTGCTCGTCTCCGTCGCGCACCAGCGTCTGGAACGCCTGCGCCAGGCGATCGGTGGCCGTACCGTCGGCGATGATGTGCCGCGAGACGAACCGCGAAATGGTGGTGTCCGTCATCCGGCCGACGACGGCCTGCATCAGCTGCGAACCCTGGTCGCCGCCCTGGTGGCCGATCAAGCCGAGCAGCATCGCCGGCGAGCAATGGCCGGCGGCTGCCGCCATGTGTTTCAGCACCGGCTCGAGCTGGTCCGGGTCATTGTTCGAGACCACCTCCACGATGCCGCGGAGCATGCGCATCATCGCCGCGGCGTTCACGCCGATGCCGCCGCCATCGCCGCTGCCGTCGGCGCTGCGTTCAAGGGACGCCATCAGCTCCGACAGCTTCTCGCTGTCGGCGGCGATGCCGAGCAATTCGTGAATGCCCGTCTCGTCGAGATCGAACGAGCTGCCCTGGAGGCAGTTGGCAATCACGCGCGTCCAGACGGCCGAATCGCCGCCCAGGCGTTCGCGCAGGACTTCGGCGTAATCGATCTCGCGCAGTTCCACGTGCCGGCCGGCCATCGTCGTCCACACGCGCGCGATGCCGCCGTCGGTGCGCACGGACTCCGGCGAGCGTCCCAACAACAGCAGGAACGTGCGCCACGATTCGACGTCGCCGCCTGGATGAATGATTAATTCGCCGATCAAGTGGCTGTGCAGCAGGGCGGCCAGCTCGGTGATCGCGCTGTCGATGCGGGCGGGAGCGCGCTCGTTCAACTGGAGCCCGTCGGGCAGGACGCCGATCGTCAGCGGTTGTGTCAGTTCAGCCGTCGATGTGATCTGCACGATTCGGCCGAGCGTCGATACGATTGTCGGATGACCGTTCGGATAGAGCGTGACCGCGCGAGCGGCGGCCTTGCACGCGCGCGCGAATTCGGTCAGCCGCGCGGTCTCAGCGGCGTCGAGCGGCGCGGAGGCGTCGGGCAGTCCGGACATCACAAGTATTGCAGTGGGTCGATGTCGACCGATTCCGGATCGATCGCCTCGACCACCGCGTGCGGGTGCTCGCCGCGGCTGTCTCGCTCCCAGGTGTTCGCCAGCGGCGGATCCTCGATGAGGGCGCCCGACGGGTCCATGAGGATCTTGACCTGAGGACGGAACGGATCGGTCGGATGCTCGGCGGTCACGACCGCCACTTCGCCTTTGTTCAGGCGTACGAGATTGCCGACCGGAAACAGTCCCATCAGGTTGACGAAGCGCTTGAGCAGCACCTGATTGAACG
>JAYVMG010000052.1:0-13867 GCA_043759095.1 Acidobacteriota bacterium
GGAAGAACGCGAGATGATCCGGCGCCACGTGCCGTGGACGGCGATCGTGGACGAACGGCGCGTGACCCTCGGAGGCCAGGACGTGGATCTCGTGACGCATCTGCGCGCGCAGCGAGACCAGTTCGTCATCAAGCCGAACGACGAGTACGGCGGCGCCGGGGTGACGCTCGGATGGGAGACCAGCGAGAGCGACTGGGATGCTGCCATCGCGCGCGCGCTCGCCGAGCGCGATCGCGGCTGGGTGGCGCAGCAGCGCATCGCCGTCCGCCGCGAGATGTTCCCCGTCTGTGACGCTGGCGGCATGTCGATGCGAGACATGCTCGTCGATTTCGCGCCATATATTTTCCGCGGCAAGCTGGCGGGATTTCTGACACGCCTCAGCGCGACCGGGCTGGCCAACGTCACGTCAGGCGGCGGGCAGGTGCCTGCATTTGTGGTAAGTCAGAAGTGAGAAGTCTGAAGTTAGAACCCTGAGATCTGAACGCTGAAATATAGAATGTCCGTGATGTTTGGACCGGCGTCAGCTGAACTCGATCCTGGATCTCGCAACGCTGTGGAAGTATGCCTGGGCATTCAGCCCGGTGAACGCGTGGCGTTGATTGCCGACCGGGCGAGCGCAGCAGTGGCTGCGAGTATCGCCGCCGCGCTCGACCAAGTCGGTGCGTCGTACGAAGGCGTGCTGATTGAAGACGTGACCTCGCGCCCGATGACCGTTGCTCCGCCGGCGGTGCTGGCAGCCCTCGAGGGCGCGGATGCCGGCATCCTGTGCGTGCAGCCGGAGCAGGGCGAGCTTGGCGCGCGGATGGCGATTGTCGCGGTCGTCGAGCGCCGCGCGATTCGCTACGCGCACATGGTCGGAGTGACGCCGCAGATCATGACGCAGGGGATGCGCGCCGATTACCGGCTGGTCGATCAGTTGAGCCAGCGCCTCTGCGAGCGCATGCCGCGCGCGAGCCGCCTGCGCGTCACGACCGCGGGCGGCACCGCGCTGACCGCGACATTCGATCCCGCGCTGACGTGGGTGAAGACGAGCGGGCTCATCAACAAGCGCTACTGGTCGAATCTCCCGGCCGGCGAAGTGTTCACCACGCCGCTCAGCGTGGACGGCGTGTTCGTCTGCGACGGCACGGCCGGCGACTACTTCGGCCCGAAGTACGGCGACCTGCGCGCCAGCCCGCTGACGCTCGAGATCGCCGGCGGACGCCTCCAGTCGGCGCACAGTCACCGCAAGGATCTCGAACAGGAGTTCTGGGAGTACTGCCACACCGACGAATACAGCGACCGCGTCGGCGAACTCGCCTTCGGCACCAACATCGCGCTCGAGGACATGATCGGCGTGCTGCTCCAGGACGAGAAGATCCCCGGCGTCCACCTGGCCTTCGGCGATCCGTACGGCAGCCAGACCGGAGCGCCCTGGAAATCGTGCACGCACATCGACGTCCTCACGCGTGGCTGCGACGTCTGGATCGACGACGAGGCTGTCATCGAAAACGGCCGCTATATCATGAGCCGTTTCGGACTTTGAGCGGGGCTTAGGGTTGAGAGCTGAGGGCTCGCCGTTTGCTGTTGCCTTGAGCCTTTTGCCCTGAGCCCTGACGCGCATCAGGTCCGCGCGAGATACTCTTTCATCTGATGCTTCCAGTACGGCCAGTCGTGGCCGCCGAGCGGTCCCCAGTCGTCCAGATGATGCGCAATCCCGCGGCTGGCGAGGACCTGCGACAGCCGGTACGCCTCGCCGCTATGCTCGAATGGTCCCGTCCCGGTGGCGATGTGGATGTCGCAGGTCGAGAGATGGCCGAGCATCGCCGGGTCGCTGATGTTCGCGAGATAGTCGACCGGGTTGTTGAAATAGAAGTTGTCGTCGTAGGCGCCGTTCATGAAACGCTTCATGTCGTACACGCCCGACAGCGCGAAGCAGCGTTTCACGATGTCGGGATATTTGAAGAGGGTGTTCGCCGCATGATACGCACCCAGCGACGCGCCCATCGTCCATACCGGCGCGTCGGGCGACTGGCAATGGTGACGCGCGAAGGGAATGACCTCGTGCCGGACGTAGTCGTCGTACTGCCGCTGCATCCAGCTGCGATGAAACGGGTGCGCGTGGCGGTTCGCGAACGAGTCGCGGTGGTTGATGTTGACGCAGAACGCCTTCACCGCGCCCGCATCGATGACGCCGCCGATCGCGTCGATCAATCCCCGCTGCTCGTATTCCAGCTCGTCGCCGCCGCTGGTCGGAAACAAGATCATCGGCGGGCCCCAATGCCCATGCACGACGACGCTGAGTTCGCGTCCGAGCCGGGCCGAGTGCCACCGGTGAACTTCGCGTCGCACGCCGAGAGTATAAAGTGACCATTCTTTGCATCGCCACGTATTTCAAGGGTGACGCCTTCCTGCGCGAGTGCCGGCGCCAGGGCTGCACCGTCCTGCTGTTGACGACAGATGCTCTGGTGGGAGCCGAATGGCCTCGGGAATGCATCGACGAGATTCACGCCATCCCGCGCGATGCCAGCGACGCGCAGATCCGCCGCCGCGCGGACGAGGTGGCGCGCCGCCACCGGATCGATCGGATCGTCGCGCTTGATGATTTCGATGTCGAGACCGCCGCGATGCTCCGCGAGCACCTGCGCGTGCCAGGGATGGGGCGCACGACCGCCAGCGGGTTTCGCGACAAGCTGGCGATGCGGATGCTGGCGCGAACCATTGGCATTGCGGTGCCTGAGTTCTCGTCCGTGTTCAACGATCAGAACGTCAGCGACTGGGCTATGCGGGTGCCTCCGCCGTGGGTCTTGAAGCCGC
This sequence comes from Acidobacteriota bacterium, assembly GCA_043759095.1. Taxonomy (GTDB): domain Bacteria; phylum Acidobacteriota; class Vicinamibacteria; order Vicinamibacterales; family CAVVIG01; genus CAVQFC01. The sequence continues at coordinate 2,797 of JAYVMG010000052.1, forward strand.
GATCGTCGGCCGCCGCGCTCGGGATCAAGAAAGTGTTCGATCGCGATGCGCTGCTGCGCGCCCTGGACGCCGCCGGCGACGAGCGCGCGGAATGTCTGCTCGAGCAATTCGTGCCGGGCGACGTGTATCACGTGGACTCGATCGTCTGGGCCGGCAGCGTGGTGTTTGCGGTGGTGTTCAAGTACGGCCGGCCGCCGATGGAGATTTCGCACGAAGGCGGCATCTTCATCACGCGCCGCCTGCCGGACGACTCCGAGGAAGGGCGCGCGGTGATCGAGATGAACCGCAGGCTGCAGGAAGGACTGGGTCTCCGCCGCGGCGTCTCGCACACGGAGTTCATCAGGGCGCACGGGTCAGACGAAGCAGGTGGGTCAGGTGGGTCGGGTGGGTCTGGTGGGTCGAACGGGTTTGTGTTTCTCGAAACGTCCGCGCGTGTCGGCGGCGCTTTCATTGTCGACACGATTGAAGCGGCCACCGGAATCAACCTGTGGCGCGAGTGGGCCAAGGTCGAGATTGCCGGCGAACACGGCGAGTACGCCGTCCCGTCCCACCGCGACGATTACGCAGGCATCGTGCTCACGCTCGCGCGGCAGGAAGCGCCGGACATGTCGGCCTACGCTGACCCGGAGATCGCGACCACCATCCGCAAGGATCATCACGCCGGGCTGATCGTCAGCTCGCCGGATCCGCAGCGAGTCGAAGCGCTGATCGCGGATTACACGCAGCGTTTCTATCGCGACTTCTTCGCCACCGCGCCGGCGCCAGAGCGCCCGAGCGAATGATCGCGCGGACGCTGAAGCATGTCTGGTCGCGTGAGCTCCGAAACCGTCGCGATGTGGACGTCTACCTGCCCGCGTCGTATGCGAGCGGCGTGCAGTATCCAGTTGTCTACATGAACGACGGGCAGAACCTCTCGGATCCCGCCGCCGCGTTTGCCGGCACGTGGGATCTCGACGCAACCCTCGACCGGCTCGCCTGGCGCGGCATCGAGGCGATCGTTGTCGGCGTGCATCATGCGGGTCGTGAACGACTTTCGGAATACAGCCCGTTTCGCGATGCGCGCCACGGGGGCGGCGACGCGGATGACTACCTCGCGTTTCTGGTCGATACCGTGAAACCGCGCATCGATCGCATGTTCAACACGCGGCGCGATCGCGACTCGACCGCGATCTGTGGTTCGTCGATGGGCGGACTCCTCAGCCTGTATGCCTTCTTCCGGTATCCCTCCGTGTTCGGGCGCGCGGGTGTGATGAGTCCGTCGCTGTGGTTCGGCCAGGGCGCCGTGCTCGACTTCATTCAGGCCGCGAGAACGCCGCCCGGCCGGCTATACCTCGATGTCGGAACGGCGGAGGGGGCGGGGACGCTCCGCGATGTGCGGCGACTCGGACGTCTACTGGTGCGGAAGGGATTTCGCCGCACGCGCTCTCAGCGCCACGTGGCGCAAGCCTTCAGGCTGGCGAACGCAGGGCTAAAGCCCCGAGCCACAAGTGATCTCCGGTACGTTGAGGATGCCGGCGGCCGACACACCGAAGCGGCCTGGGCCGGCCGGCTAGGGGACGCGCTCGCGTTCCTGCTCGAGTAGCGCGCCTCCTCGACCGATCCACCGGCAGCGGTACGACGAAGCCCCGGCGCGAACCCGGCCGATCGATCGAGAGTGAGCGAAGTGCGCGCGCAGCAGTTATCATTACGAGCGATGGCGGATCACGGGCATCAAACGGTTATCGTTCAAGCCAGCTCGACCTCCTGGTCGGGCTCGGCCGACATGTGCATGAATCTTGTCGGCGAGTTACCGGTCGTGTCGTGGACGATCAGGAAAATACTCGACGACATGCCTGATGCGCGGGTCATTCTGGCCGCGCCGGAGAGCGACGCGAACGGCGCGCTCGGCGGCGTTGCCCGCGGTTTTCCGGCCGATCGCGTATCCGTGTACTTCGGGCACGACGCCAGCCCGCTCGCGCGGCTCGTCGCGTGCACGTCGGCGCTCGACGCCGGTGCGCACATCCTCCGCGTTGACGGCCTGCACATGTTCGCGGACACCGCTGCGAGCCGGGACATGCTGCGGCTCGCCGCGGGCGAACGGCTCGACTGCGTGAAGCTGCCCGATGACTTTCCGGCCCAGTTCACGACAGACGTGTACAGAGTGGGCGCGCTGCGTCAGGCCGCAGCGCTGCTGCCGCCTGGCCTCGACGGCGACGTCTTCCGCGTCCATCCGAAGTTTTTCATGTTTCACCACCCGGACGCGTTCCGCTGCCGGTACTTGCCTGACCCGCCGGAGTACGACGATGCGACGCTGCTGAAGGCACGCGCGATCGCGCGGGACATCTACTGCTCGCCGCGCGAGGACGTGAACGGAAAAGTGCAAAGGTCCGGCGACCAGGTGGGATTCCACTACGAGCTCGCCCGGCCGCACCTGACGCGTAGCATGAGGGTCCTCGATCTCGCCTGCGGCAACGGCCATGGTCTTCGTCTCGTCGCCGACACCGTCGGCGAAGCGCATGGCGGCGACGCGGATCCGGAGGTGATCGCACAGGCCTGTGCCGTGACGCAGGCGTCCAACGTTTCGTTCCACGTCCTGGACGCCCTGGCCACCGGATTTCCGGACCAATCGTTCGACGCGGTGCTGTCGATGGAAACGGTCGAGCATGTCGACGGCGAGCGGTTCCTCGACGAGCTGCACCGCGTGATGGCGCCGGGTGCGCTGCTCATCATGAGCACGCCTCAGAACAGCCAGGGCCGCATTCCGGTCACGGCAACCCACGAGCGCGAGTACAGCCTCGAGCAGGCGATCAACCTGGTGAGCCGGCGGTTTACCATTCGCCAGGTGATCGGGCTCAAGCAGGGGCGAATCAGCATCCCCGGCGATCCGCGGGGTCACAACACGGTGATCTTCGCGATCCGTTCCGCCGCGCCGCCGTCGAGCTGACCGATGTATTTCACCAGCGCGGGATCGTCACGTGACGCAGTCGTTTTCGCCCCGCCTGCGGCGAGATGCGCGGTCAGCTGAGCGTGCAGCTCCTCGGTCGACAGCGCGATGCTGATGCCGGCAATCTCGTCGAGCGGGAGCAGCCGGCAGCGGACGATGGCATCAAGGACGATCGCGGGCGTGCCGAGCGCGATCGCCTCGAGCACCGTCGTCGAATAGGCGGCAACGAGAACGTCGGATCGTTCGAGCACGTCGTACAGGATCGGCTCGCGGATAGTCTTCAGCGTCAGCGGATCCCAGCCGAGGGCGCGGCCTGCGCTCGCGTAGGAGTCCACCTCTTCGCCTGGGTGTATCTTGTGGATCACGGTGGTTCCTGGATGCTGCCGTGACCACTCGATCACCGCATCGAGCATCATCAGGTTTTCGTAGTCCGTCGCGGCCACGGAGAAATCAGTGACGAAGCCGGTGCAAACGGTGACGGTGAACCGGGCTGAGGGCTCAACGGGCAGGGCTGAGGGCTTGGCGCTTAGGGCTGGACTGCCGGCTGAGAGCTGTCGATGAGCGAGCGCGTCGAAGCGCGGGTTGCCCGTGACGACGAACTGCGCCTCCTGTCTGGCGTGCTCACGGTACCAGCGCTCGCTCTCATCACCCCATATTGCGAGCAGATCGACGTGCACGATCGAGTGCCCGTTCGCTTGCCCCAGGATGCCGTGCTGAATGCCGATCGAGGAGATGCCGAACCGGCGCACGGTGTCGATGAGGACGCGGTTGTATGCGGTGACGTCGGTGGACGTGATCAGCGTCGCATCCGGGCACGCGCCAGCCGTGCGCGCCGCAAGGGTCTGCAGATGGCGCAGTGCGGGCACCCACGACAGAATGTGCAGCCATACGCTGCGTCCGACCAGCGGCCAGGACCGTACGCCGGCGACGATGAAAGGTCCGTTGTGCACGCGGGCGTTCATCAGCGCGAAGGCGGCGCCCACCGCATCCACAATCCACCCCATCCAGCGCAGCGGGTCCGCGGGATGGGTGAATGACTCGATCGGCTGCAACCCTGGTGTCGTCTCGAACAGCGCGCGGCCGGGCTGCGTCGCGCCGGCCAGTACGATCGAACGCGACGACGTGCGCAGCCGCTCGACGACGTCCGCCGTGAAGCGATCGCCGACGACGACGAGGGCATGACGGGCGGGTGCGGTCGTCGGCGACGTGAGACGCCGCCAGAGTCCCTGGAGAAACAGCAGCCAGATGAACCCCGGCTCGAGCACCAGCGCGCGGAAGTCGGTGTTCACCCACCGCGTCGCGCGCCCCGAGCGCAGGCGGGCGAAGGCCCCGGACGCGCGTTGCAGGAAATCGCCGCCGACGGTTTCGATCGGGATGGCGCGCCGCTCGGCGACCAGGCGTGCCGCATCGACGAGTGGTCCGCCGCCGACCAGCACGACGCGGGGTGAACCCAACGGGCCCGCCGAGCCTGACGCGTGGGGCGTCGACAACGCGTCGTCCACCGCGGTGATGTTGCGAACGGCGCGGACGAACACAGGGATCAGCGTGTATTGAAGGTACTGACCGTAGTTCGTGCCGAATGCCTCGGCATGGTCGCGTCCGTCGGCGCTGAAGGCGGACGCGACGCCGTCAAGCGCGATCCGATCGCGCTCGAACATCGCCTCGCGCGTGAGCCCGTCGGTGGTGAGCCGGGCATCGATCCCGTCGCGCCGCAGGCGCATCGCGAGCAGCGCGTCGCCGGTGAGCACTGTCGCCTCTTCCCCGCGCGCGCGCGCCGACGCGAGCGACAGCCGCAGGTCGCGCTCCGCGTACCGATCTTCCACGACCATCAGAAACATGGGGCCACGCCCAGCTTACAGCCGGTAGGCGATGGAGTACAATTCAGGTTTCAGGACCGACCCTCAAGACAGCCGTAGATGGCCGAACAAAGCGCGTGGCAGGGCCACGCCGGTGTGGCGCTGGACACAGTCAATGGCTTCACCGTCATCGACTGCGATGCGTGCCGTTTCAGGCACATCGTCCCCATCCCGACACCGGCGGAGCTCGAACACGTCTACGGCCACGAGTACTACGCGACCGAGAAACCGCTCTACATCCAGCGGCACCTCGAGGATCGTGAGTGGCTGAATCTCGCCTACGCGGAGCGGTACGATCTGTTCGAGCGCGTGCTCGGCGCGGGACCGCACACGCTCCTCGACGTCGGATCTGGTCCCGGGATATTTCTGTTGCACGGCGTCGAGCGCGGCGGCTGGACCGTCCGCGGCCTCGAGCCCTCGACGCAGGCAGCCGCGCACAGCCGCAGCCTCGGGCTCGACGTCACGCAGGCGTTTCTGAGCAGCGAAACGGCGGCCTCGTTGGGACGTTTCGACGTCGTGCACTTGAACGAGGTGCTCGAGCACGTGCCGGATCCGCGCGAGGTGGTACGGCTGATCGACGCACTGCTCAACCCGGGCGGCGTGATCGCGTTGATGGTGCCCAACGACTACAGTCCGTTTCAGGCGGCGTTGCGCGTTGCCGGATTCGACCCGTGGTGGGTGGCGCCGCCGCATCACGTCAACTATTTCGACGTGGCGTCCATCCAGCGCCTGCTCGCCGAGCGGTTCGAGATCGTGTCGGTCGAGACGACATTTCCAATCGACATGTTTCTGCTGATGGGTGACAACTACGTCGGTCACGACGATCTCGGACGCGAGTGCCATGCGAAGCGCAAGACATTCGAGCTGGCGCTCTCCCGCGCCGGCATGACACCGTTGAAGCAGGAGATGTACCGCAGCCTGGCCGCGCTCGGCATCGGGCGCGACGTGTTTGTGGTCGCAAGGAAGCCGGCATGAGCGCGTCGACCATCGCCGTCATTCAGGCGCACTACACCGACCTGCTGCCGAACGATACGGCTGCCGATCACTACGTGATTGCGAAGCTGCACGAGAGCCGCCGCATCGACCGAATCGTGATCGCCGTTCCGGATCTGCCGGCCAATGCCGCGCTCGCATCGGTTGCTGCAGCCTGGGGCGTCGAACTGTTTCTCGGCTCCGAGTACGACGTCATCGATCGGCTGATCGGCGCCGCCGAGTTCGCCGGCGCCGGGCCGGATGCGGTGATCGTGCGCGTGCTGATGAACCGCTTCTATCTCGACACCGCGCTGGTGGATCGGCAGATTGATCTCCTGCGATCGTCGCATGCCGATTTCGTGATGTTGCCCTACGACTTCGACATCAACTTCGGCGCCGACGTGTTGACGCTCGACTGTCTGCGCCGCGCCGGCCTCGCCCTCGCCGGCCCGGGTCACGACGATCAGCGCTTCCGCCCCTGGCTGTTCATCGAGGATCACCCCGATCAGTTTGCCGTCGTCACGTGCGAGGACGTGCCGGTGTATCCGCGCTCGGTGCTCGACGGCATTCGCGCCAGCGGCCTGTTTGCCGAGCGCGACTGCGGCACCTGCTCGAAGTTCACCTACGATCTGATCGCCAGCTCGCTGCAGCCGTCCGACGTCGTGCTCGACATCGCGTCCGGCAACGGCGACGGCACGGCTCTGCTGGCCACGCGCTGCCGGCAGATCGTCGGCTGCGACCTCGACCCCGGGGTGATTGCCGAGGCCCAGTTGCGCGGCATCCCCAACGCGACCTTCGAGGTGCAGGACGGCTGCGCGCTGTCGTATCCTGACGCCTTCTTCTCCGCCATCGTCAGTTCGAACACGCTGGAGCATGTGGCCGACGATGAGGCGATGCTGCGGAGTTTTTACCGCGTGCTGCAGCCCGGCGGGCGAATGATTCTGGAAACGCCGCTGCTGCGGACGCGGCCGTTCAACTATCCGCTGCTGTCGTCGCATCTGCGGGAGTACGACAAGGACGACCTGATTCGGTTGATCGAACGCTGCGGTTTCCGGATCGAGCGCAAGCTCGGGATGAACCGCGGCATATATCTTGAATGGGACCGCGCGCGCGAGGCGGTCCTCGTGCATGCGACAAAAACATCATGATCACTGCGAATGACGCACTCGCCGCCGACCTGTCGAAACTCACGCCAGCGCGCCTGAAAGCGGCCACGTTCAAGGAACTCGACGAGCTGGCGGCGAAGATCCGGCAGTTCCTGATCGACAGCAACGCCGTGACCGGCGGGCACATCGGCGCCAACCTCGGCACCATCGAGCTGTCGCTTGCGCTGCATCACGTATTCGAGTCTCCGGAAGACAAAATCATCTGGGACACGGGCCATCAGGGTTACACCCACAAGATCGCCACCGGCCGCGCCGACAAATTTCGGACGCTGAACACCTTTGGCGGGATGAGCCGGTTCGTCACCAAGACCGAGAGCGAGCACGACATCATCGAAGCGAGCCACGGCGGTACGTCGATTTCGGTGGCGCTCGGAATTGCGCTCGCGAAGGCGCTCAAAGGCGACACGCGATCGGTGGTCGCCGTGATCGGCGACGGATCGATGTCGGAGGGACTCGCGTACGAGGGACTCAATCACGCGGCCGTCGCGTCACACACCAACCTCGTCATCGTGCTGAACGACAACGGCTACGCGATTAGTCCTGGGTTCGGCGGCCTGCACAATTACCTGCAGAGCCTGAAGCCGGGCACGAAAGATCCGGAACAGTTTTTCACCGCTCTCGGTCTCGACTACATCGGCCCGGTGGATGGTCACAACGTCGAGGCGGTGTCGAAGGCACTCGAGCGCGCGAAGGAGTCGACGCAGATTCCCCTCGTCCACGTGAAGACCGAAAAGGGGCACGGCTGGAAACCGGCGGACGGTCATCCCTTCCGCCTGCATTTCTCTTTTCCCTTCGATCCGCAGACCGGCAAGGCGAAAGACGGCGTCACCCACACCGGTTATCAGGACGTCGCGGCCGCCGTCATCAGCGAAGAGATGGAGCACGACGAGCGGATCGTCGCGATCACGCCGTCCACGCTCTACGCATCCGGGCTGCTGCCGGTCTTCAAGAAATTCCCCGACCGCTGCTTCGATCCCGGCATGGAAGAACAGCACGCGTTGACGATGACGGTGGGGTTCGCGATTGAGCGGTACAAGCCGGTCATCGTGTTCCAGTCCACGTTCCTGCAGCGCGCGTTCGACTCGCTGGTGCACGACGTGTGCTTCGGTAACCTGCCGACGCTGATTCTCGCCGTGCGCAGCGGCTTCGCCGGCTACGACAACCCGACGCACCACGGCATCTACGACTTCTCGTACTGGCGCGGCCTGCCGAACCTGCGCGTGATGTACCCGAAAGATCGCTACGAGCTCGAGCGCATGGTGCGCACCGAGTTGAAGGACATGACCGGCCCGACGATCATCGCGATGCCGTACGGACCGGTTGACGAGTTCGACAAGGCGGTCCTTGACGAGCCGGCGTCCGCGTTTGCGCGGCCGCAGGTCGTCAGCGCCGGCAAGGACATGACGATCGTCGCTGTCGGCCATAAGTTCGCCGTGGCGCGCGAAGCAGCCGGACGGTTGAAGAAGAAAGGGATCGATTGCGGTCTCGTCAACCTGCGGCACCTGAAGCCGCTGCCGGAAGACGCGCTCGCCGAGATCCTGGGCACGCTGCCGAAGGTCGTGACGATCGAGGAGGGCGTGCTCGATGGCGGCGTCGGCAGTGCGATCGCGGCGCTGGTCGTTGATCGCCGTCTCACATGCGAAGTGTTGCGACTGGGCGTGCCGACGCAGTTCGTTCCGCCGGGGTCCCAGGACGAACTGCTGAAGATCCACGGCCTCGACGTCGACGGCGTGCTGAAGAAGATCCGCGAGTTCTGGAAGATTGATGCCTGATCTGCAGGCACACGCGACCGAGATTCGGCGGATCGCGGTCAGCCTGATCCACGGCGCCGGTTCGGGTCATCCTGGCAGCTGCCTGTCGGCCGCCGATGTCATCGCGGCGCTGTATTTCGGCGAGCTGCGCGTTCCGGCAGTCTCAGGTGTAGCGGACGACTTCAGTCGTGCGGATCGTCATGCGAATCGCGATCGCTTCGTGTTGTCGAAGGGGCACGCGTGCCCGGCGCTGTACGCGGCGCTGCATCTGCGCGGGTTCTTCGACCGCGCGGCGCTCGGATCGTTTCGTCGCCTGGGCGGATTGCTCCAGGGGTCGCCGACGACGACGATTCCCGGCATCGACGCGACGTGCGGATCGCTCGGCCAGGGATTCTCGATCGCCCTTGGCCTGGCGCTCGGATTGCGCCAGGTGCCGGACACCGTGGTTGGACATCCACGCGCGTACGTCATGCTCGGCGACGGCGAGCTGCAGGAGGGCGAGGTCTGGGAAGCCGCGATGGCCGCCGGTCATTACCAACTCGGCAACCTGTGCGCGATCGTCGACTACAACAAAATGCAGAGCGACGATCTGAACGAGAAGACCATGCGGCTCGAACCGCTCGACGCGAAGTGGCGCGCGTTCAACTGGAACGTGCAGGTGATCGATGGCCACAACTTCGCCGAGATCGCCGCGGCGTTCGCCAATGCCCGCGCGACGACCGGCAAGCCGACCGTGATCATCGCCAACACGATCAAGGGCAAGGGCGTCAGCTACATGGAGGGTGTGCCGTCGTGGCACGGTAGTGTGAAGCTGAAGCCGGAAGAGATCCGGCAGGCGCTCGCCGATCTCGGCGTGCCGCCGGATCGTCAGCCCGAGTACGCATTCCATGTCTGACAAGGCGGCGTTCGTTCCTTCGCTGATCGGCTCGAGCGGCGAAACGCTGCGGGAGGCGTTCGGCAAAGCGCTCACCGCCGCCGCCGCGAAATATCCCGCGCTCGTCGTGCTCGACGCAGACGTGGCGGGCGGCACCGGCACGCATCATTTCCGGCGCGCGCATCCGGATCGCTTCATTCAGTTCGGCATCGCGGAGCAGAACATGGTCGCGGCTGCGGCCGGTCTGGCGCTCGCCGGCAAGTTGCCGGTGGCGAGCACGTTTGCGATCTTTGCGCTCCGCGCCGTCGAGCAGGTGCGTCAGTCGATCGCGTATCCGCACCTGAACGTGAAGCTGGCGGCCAGCCATCCAGGTCTCGACGCGGGGCCCGACGGCGCGTCGGCGCAGGCGCTCGAAGATCTCGCGGCCTTCCGCGCGATCCCGGGGATGACGGTCGTCTCGCCCGCCGATGCCATCGAGATGACCAAGGCCGTGACGGCGATCCTCGACTACAACGGCCCTGTGTATGTGCGGACCGGCCGCAGCCCGGCCCGCCGCATTTTCGATGAGTCCTATGTGTTCGAGCTCGGCCGCGGACGCATTGTCCGCGACGGCGGCGACGTGACGATTGTCGCTTGCGGCGTGGAAGTTGCCCGCGCCCTCGACGCCGCTGACCTGCTCGCGCGCGACGGCGTCGCGGCGCGCGTCGTCAACATGTCGACCATCAAGCCGATCGACGAGGCGCTGCTCGTCGCCTGCGCGCGGGAGACCGGCGCGTTCGTCACGGCGGAGGATCACAACGTGATCGGCGGACTGGGCGGCGCCGTCGCCGAGACGCTCGCGCGCACGATCCCCTCGCCGATCGAATTCATCGGCCTGCAGGACGTGTTCGGCGAATCCGGCGAGCCGGACGAGCTCGCGGCGAAGTACGGCCTCGCGGGACCGTCGATCGCCGACGCCGCTCGCCGTGCGATGGCGCGGAAGGGAACGCGATGACCCTTCGACAGGCTCAGGGCAGGCCTCGAGTTGCGCTCGTCACCGGGGGAAGCCGCGGGATCGGTCGCGCGATTGCCGCGACGCTCGCCGCGCGCGGACATGCGGTCGCGCTGACCTACGCGACCAGCGAGAACGAGGCGCATGCCGTCGCCGGTGAGATCACAGGCGCGGGCGGCCAGGCGATGGCGGTGCGACTGGTCGCCGAAGATCGCGCCAGCATCTCACGTGCCGTGGCTGACGTGCGCGCGGCACTCGGTGTGATTGGCGTGCTGGTGAACAACGCCGCGATCGCGCAGGAGAAACCGTTTCTCGATCTCACCGACGCGGACTGGGATCGCATGCTGGCGGTGAACCTGCGCGGCCCGTTTGCGTGCGCGCAGGAGGTCCTGCCCGACATGCTGAAGCAGGGCTGGGGTCGCATCGTCAACATCTCGTCGGTCGGCGGCCAGTGGGGCGGCATGAATCAGGTCCACTACGCCTGCGCGAAGGCCGGCCTGAACAACCTCACGCGATCGCTCGCGAAGCTGTACAGCGC
>JAYVMG010000053.1:0-5253 GCA_043759095.1 Acidobacteriota bacterium
TCACGATTCCGTCGCCGTCGGCGAGGTGACGCGCGCCGTCGCCGCTGATGAAGAACAGAGCGTGTATCACAAGAATCTGCTGCCGGTGACCTACGTGACGGCCGATGTCGCGGGGACGATTGAGAGCCCCGTCTACGCCATCCTGCAGATGAACCGCGCGCTGGCGTCGGTCCGCCTGCCCGAGGGCTACGGGCTGGAGATCTTCAATACGCGGCAACCCTTCGACTCCTCGAAGTACGCGATGAAATGGGATGGTGAATGGCACATCACGTATGAAGTCTTCCGCGATCTCGGCATCGCGTTCGCGGCGGTGCTCGTGCTCATCTACATCCTGGTCGTCGGCTGGTTCCAGTCGTTCGTGACGCCGCTGACGATCATGCTGGCGATTCCGTTCTCGCTCGTCGGCATCCTGCCCGCGCATGCGCTGCTCGGCGCCTTCTTTACGGCGACGTCGATGATCGGCTTCATCGCCGGCGCCGGCATCGTCGTCCGCAATTCGATCATTCTGGTGGACTTCGTCGAGCTGCGCGTGCGCGACGGGATGTCGATCGAGGACGCCGTGGTTGACGCGGGCGCCGTGCGGTTCCGCCCGATGGCGTTGACGGCGGCTGCGGTTATCGTGGGGTCCGCCGTGATCCTGTTCGACCCGATCTTCCAGGGGCTGGCAATCTCGCTGATGGCGGGCGAAGTCGCCTCGCTACTGCTCTCGCGGATGACCGTACCGATCACTTATTTCCTCACCCACCGCCGCCGGCCGGAGATCGCCGCCGATCCCCGGGTCGCGGCTTGAAAGGAGTTTCGTCATGACTGTCGAATCGATGCTGCGCCTGATTGCTGGAGTGCTCGTCGCCGCGAGCGTGCTGCTCGGCATGTACGTCCACCCCTACTTCCTCTGGTTCACGTTGTTTGTCGGGGTCAACCTGGCGCAGTCCGGGCTCACGAACTGGTGCCCGATGATGACGTTCCTGCGCATGGCCGGCGTCCGGGAAGGTCACACGGTGAGCTCGTGACGCCGCTGCCACATACCTACGCCGTCCAACTCACCGGCGGCCCAGCGGGCTACGCCGCGCTATCGAGTCCGGGCGTCCCCAATCTTCGCGTGGCGGCGCCCTCCGACTTCGACGGCCCCGGGGACGCGTGGAGTCTGGAGCACCTGCTGCTGGCCGCCGTTCAAGCCTGTTTTCTCCTGACGCTCCGCGCGGTCGCGAGCGCCTCGAAGGTGGACTTTCTCAACCTGGAGCTAGACGCGACCGGAATCGTGAATCGCGAGAACGGCGTCACGCGGCTCACCGAGATCGTACTGCGGCCCCGGCTCACCGTGCCGGCGGGCGCGGACCACGAACGCGTGCGGCGAATCCTCGAGGCCGAGAAGCACTGCCTCGTGTCGGCGTCGCTCTCGACTCCCGTGCGCCTCGATCCCGACTTCATTGCAGGCTGGATTCAGACGGAAGTAGAGAGCGTGATGTGAACGTGCGTGCTGTGGTCCGCGAAGCGCTGCGGTCCGGAACGATCGCCGGCGTCGCGATGATTCCATTCGCGGCGGTGTTCCGGTCTTTCGGTCTGCGAGTCAACGAGTACGGACCGAAGACGCTGCAGCTCCTGGTCGCGGACGCGCCGGCGCCTTTCCAATCCCTGCTCATCTTGATCCAGCACATCGTCATCAGTTGGTTCGCCGCGGTCCCCCTTGTGGTCGGGCTGAGCGGCACATCCGACCGACCTATTCGGGTTCTCGTGGGCGCACTATACGGCGCGGCGTTCTACATCGTCGTCAACTCTCTCGCTCTACCCTTTGCGTTCGGGGACGCGACACCGTGGAGTCTCGGTCTGGTCACCGTCTACCCTAGCCTGATTGTGCACGTCGTGTTCGGCGTTGCCGTCGCGCTGGGCGCCCGGCCATCTCGCTGATGGCTGGCTACGCCGCCTCGGTCTGCTGATGGGGACAGCCATGCCCGTTCTCTACCACTGCCGAAGCGCGTCAACTGCAGACGCTGCTCGAGCGCGCGGATTCATAGATCACAACGGGCCGAAGTCCCGAAGATTACGGCTCTCGCATTCAAAAGTGTCCGCCCAGCGCCGCGCCGGTGTGAGGAAAGGCGCGTTAGAATCAAAGGCGTGACTTCGTCCGCGCGATTCCTCGGCAGCCATCCATCCTACGCCTCGACAAGCGCCCTCGACGATCTGCGGACGTCCGAGTACGGACGTCTCGATGCACTGGGGCAGGTGTACCTGGACTACACGGGCGGCGCGCTTCACGCGGAATCGCAGGTCCGTGAGCACGCGGCGCTGATGAGCGCCCACGTCTTCGGCAATCCGCATTCGGCGAGCCCGAGTTCGACGGCGATGACCCATGCGGTCGAGCGGGCGCGCGCGGCGGTGCTCGCCTACTTCAACGGCACGGGCGAGTACACGGCGGTGTTCACGCTGAACGCGTCCGGCGCGCTGAAGCTGGTCGGCGAATCGTATCCATTCGAGCCGGGCGGCCGGCTGCTGTTGACGGTCGACAACCACAATTCCGTCAACGGCATCCGCGAGTTCGCGCGCACCAAAGGCGCGACAGCCGACTACGCACCGCTCACCGTGCCCGAATTGCGCATCGACGCGGCGGCGCTCGACGTGCGGCTCGCCCAGGCGGACCCCGCACGCGCCAACCTGTTTGCCTTCCCGGCCCAGTCCAACTTCTCCGGCGTCAAGCATCCACTCTCGCTCATCGACACCGCGCAGGCGCGCGGCTGGCACGTGCTCGTTGACGCGGCGGCATTCGTGCCGACCAACCGACTGGACCTCCGTCTCGTCTCGCCCGACTTCGTGGCCATCTCGTTCTACAAGATGTTCGGCTATCCCACTGGTGTCGGGTGCCTGCTGATCCGCAACACCGCGCTCCCCACGCTGCGGCGCCCGTGGTTTGCCGGCGGCACCGTGAATTTCGCCACCGTCCAGGCGCGCGGGCATGTGCTGGCGACCAACGAAGCGGGGTTCGAGGACGGCACCCTCAACTACCTGAGCATTCCTGCCGTCGAGATCGGCCTGCGTCACCTCGAGCGCGTCGGCATCAATGCGATCCAGACACGGACCGGCTGCCTCACCGATTGGCTCCTGACCGAGTTGCTGGCGCTCCGCCACGGCAATGGGCGTCCGGTCGTGCATCTGTACGGGCCGCCGACCTGCGCGGACCGCGGCGCGACTGTGACGATGAACTTTCACGATGCCAACGGCACGCTCCTCGATTTCCGGCGGATCGAAGAACTCGCCGGGCAGGACGGTATCTCGCTGAGGACCGGATGCTTCTGCAACCCGGGCGCGGGAGAAACGGCGGAAGGCCTGACCGAGGACGACATGCGCGCCGGTCTGGCGGAGGGCGCGGATATCACGCTGCCGCGTTTTCTCCAGGTGATGCAACAGCGCGGTAACAAGAGCCTCGGCGCGGTCCGCGTCTCGCTGGGGCTGGCGAGCAACATCGCCGACGTCGATCGCTTTCTTCAGTTCGCCGCCGGCTTCCGCGATCAGACGACGGTGGCCGTGGGTGCATTGACGGTCGACGATCCCAACTGTCGCGTCATCCGCGACGGCAGTTGACCGCTCTACTTCAAGCTGCCCGTCTGGTACCTCAGCGCGGCGTCACGCGCCTGATAGTCGTAGCGCGCGCCCGCCTGCTCGAGTTCCGCGCGGGTCTTGTTCAACTGCGCAGCCGTCAGTTCCACGATGGAGCTGAGCCCCAGGTTGTAGCGCGCCTCCGCCAGTTCCTGCGCCTGCGATGCCTGCTCGAGTAACTGGTTCGTCAGGTCCAGCCGTTGAAACGCCGTCTGCGCGTCGAGCCACGCCAGACGGACGTCCCGGGCCACACGATTCTCCAAATCTCGCACGCGCTCCGCTTCAGCCATCGACCTCAGGCTGGCTTCGGCGTGACGCGCGGCAAACAGATTACCGTTCGTCAGCGGCACGCTGACGTTGATGCCAGCGGCCGCGTACTGGCCGTTGAGCCCGTCCTGCCGGAACGGCGTCAGGCCCGCGGCGCCCAGCGCTGATATCGTCGGCAACCACAACGCGCGCTCCGCGTCAGCGAACTTCGCCGACGATTCTCTGACGAGGCGTTCGGCCGCCATGTCCGGACGATCGCGCAGCGCCTGCGCAACCAGCGGCGCCTCGTCCTGCGGCGGCGCCGGCGGCAGCGGCTCCTCGCTGAGCCCATACACCGATGCGTCCGCCTGCCCGATAGCGGACGACAGCGTCGCGAACGCGGCGGCGACATCGTTGTGTGCCTGCACCAGCAGCAACTGCACTTCACTGAGGTTGACTTTGGCGAAGCTCAGGTCGAGGCCCGACTTCAAACTGCTCGCGGCCAGCGCGCTGACCTGATCGACGACGAGCTGCCGGGCGCTGACGGTGTCTTGCGCGACGCGCAGGATCGCTTGCGCGCGAAGGGCGTTGAAATACGCGCGATCGACGCGCAGCAGGACGTCGGCCCGCTCGATCACCACACTCTGCTGCAGTGCCTGCGCGCGCAGTGACGCGGTCTGCGTCAATTCGGCAGTGCGGCCAAAGTCGGTCACCAGTTGCGAGACCGAGACGCCCGCGGCCAGGCGATCGAGGATGATCGGATTGTTCAGGCCACCTGCGGCGATGCGGCTGCCACTCTGCGCGTCCGCGCCGGTCACGCTGCCGTACATCGTCGGAAAATACGCAGACCTCACCTCCCGCGTGACCTCGCTGCCCGCCTGCGCGGCGAACTGGCTGGCGCGCACCTGCGGATGGTTCCGCAGAGCGCGCGCTTCGGCGTCCTTCAACGAAAGTGGCGGGGCACTTTGCGCCGCCACGTGCGCCGTCGCGAGCGCGAAGGCGAGTCCAAGGACCGACCCGCGCCGCGTCATCACTGCCCCTCCTTCGCCGCGGCTGGAATGACGCGCCGGCGATACACCATCAGGTACGCGGCAGGCACGACGAACACGGTCACCGCGACCGACACGACGAGTCCGCCGATGATCGCCCGCGCCAGCGGCGCATACGCTTCGCTGCCCGTCCCGAGCTTCAGCGCCATGGGGATCAGGCCGAAGATCGTCGCCAGCGACGTCATCAGAATCGGCCGCAGCCGGATGCGGCACGAGTTCACGACCGCGTCCAGAAGCGGCATGCCGTCCTCTTCGAGCCGGTGCGTAAACTCCACGATCAGAATGCTGTTCGACACCACCATGCCGACCATCATCACCACGCCCATCAGCGACTGGACGTTGAGCGTGGTCCCGGTCAGATAGAGCGCCA
>JAYVMG010000054.1:0-5243 GCA_043759095.1 Acidobacteriota bacterium
TGCGTCGGGAACTCGTCGACAATGCGCCGCACAATGTGGAGGTATTCGTCGAGGCTGCCGAGTTCGCGACTGGCGACCGCGTAGAAGTAGAGTGCTTCACCCTGCCGCGCGCCGGTGTCGAGATACGGTTTGACGCCGTCGCGCGTGTTGCGGGGGCGTTTCAGAAAATAGTCACACTCGGCGAGGCGAAGCTGCACGATCTCGCGGTCCTCGTCGCGCGCCGCCTGACGCAGACCCTCGAATACCGGGCGCGCCTGCGCGTAGCGCCTGGCGCCGAACAGGCGCTCGCCGCGGCCAAGCTCCAGCTTGAATCGGTTCGAGCCGGGCGCGATCGGAGCGATCGGCAGGCTCTCGAGCTCGCCGCCCGCGAGCGGCGCCAGGTCGCTGAACGGGAATTCGTAGACCAGGCGCGAGTACGCCTCGGTTGCCTTGTCGGTGTTGCCGATCGCCCGGGCGGCGCGGCCGAAGCGCATCAGCACCTCGTCGGGCGCGGTCGACTTGGTCTTCGAGAGCTTCTCGTAGACCTGCATCGCGGCGCCGAGATCGTTGAGCGTCTCGTCGCACTCGGCTTCGCGCAGCGCGGCGGCTTCGAGGAGATAGCCGACGGGATTCTTCGCGGCGAGCACCCGAAACGTCTGGCGCGCGTCGGACGCGCGCCCGAGCCGCAGTTCGGCAAGGCCCTGGTAGTACTCCGTGTAATGTCCGAGGGCTCCCTGCCGCAGCGCGGGCTGCATGAAGACCGGCAGCGCTCTCGCGAAATTCGAGTCGACCTCGAGCTTGACGCCTGCAACGAAGTCGGCGAGCGCCGCCGTGCGAGCCACGCCGCGGCCGGATCCGGAAGACGCAATCGGCGCGAGCCAGAGTTGCGAGAGATCCCCCGGCACCCGCGGATGGCTCGTCGGCTTGAGGACCATGTCGTCGACGCCAGTCGCAGGCGCCTGCTGCGCGCGCGGGCCGGCCACAGGGACCAGGAGCGCGACGACAAGGGTCAGCATGGACGTTCGTAAACTTCTCGTTCTCACTTCTACGTTCTAACTTCTAACTTCTAACTTCCAGCAAACGGGCATCGCCGTCGGCCAGCGTGCGCACCAGTTCGTCGTGGAAATGATCGGTGCGCCGGCGAACGTCTGACGGCACCCGTTGCTCGTACATCCTGCGGGCCCGCGCGATCTCGCCGCCGAGCCGCGTCGCGAGATCACGGTCACGCCGGCCATCGACAACCGCCGACTCGTGATACAGCTTGATTTCCGACACGAGGAGCCGCGCATACCGCCGCGCCGATACGTCCTCTTCCACGTCCGCGTCGTGACCCGGCGCCGCGGCGCCCGGGGGGGCGGGCCGTTGAGTCAGCGCACGCGCGGTCGTGAAGGCCGTGAGGGATTCGAGGCTCTTCGCGGCGTACCGCGTCAGGACTTCGATTCTCTGAGTTCTCAGTTCTACGTTCTCAGTTCTGAGTTCCGGCCCGAGTTCCGTGCGAAGCACGGCCACTGTCTGTCCCGCAATCGCGATTGGCACCTCAAGGACGCCGCCTGCGATCGCGCCGGCGGTCACGTATGGCCGATCAGGCGCCGGATCGGCTTCGGCACCCGTGGCGCGCCACTGATGCAGGCGTTTGCCGCGAAGGAGCCATACGTCGGCGCGCACCGTCTCGGCACGCGCGGCGCTCACCAGCGCATCGAGAATCGCAGTCAACGATCGCGCGCGGTCAATCGCACGCGTCGCGTCCATCAGGCGTTCGCCACCCATGAGGTCCACCGGCGGCGGCGCGGGCTCCTCGCGCGGCGGAGGAATCGCGGCCTCCGCCTCTCGCCGGCCTTCATCGCGACCGGCGGTGAAACCCTCGTCGCGAGCATCGAGCCGCGCAGCGGCCACCAGATCGGCGGACACGCGGCGGATCTCGCGATCAACCTCGCCGCGCACACGCGCGGTCAGCGTCTCGAAGGCCTGTGCGATCTCTTCGTCAAAGGTCATGTGTCTGAGCGTTGTCCGCCTTCGCGGCTTCGCCGCTTCGGCGAGACAGACTTCGCTGAAGTCTGGCCTGCCCAGACGAAGCGCGCAGGTTTGTCAGTCGCGCGAAGTCTGGAGGCGGGGGGATTCGCACCCCCGTCCGAAGATGTAAGAGCGAAGGCATACTACGTTGCGTAGCCGCTCCTGTTGTTTCGCCCCTGGCGTGAAGGAGCGACGGAAACCGCCAGGGACTAGCCTCGAAAAATCTCATCGCCGCCGTCCGAGACAGCCAGCGGCGACCAGCCTACTGAATGACGTTCAATTTCCAGCCCGTAGGTTGACTAGAGTGAACGCTCGCGGGGATTAAGCCGCGAGAGCGAGCTGCGTGTTCGCAGTTGTGTTTTTCCACCGGATTTACGAGTCAGTGGGGCTCGGCAACGCATCCTTCGACCATCAACCTCCGTCGAAACTAGTCGCCCCCGTGTGAGATTTAATTGTACGGCCCGCGACGTACGTCGTCAAATGATTCTGTCCGTTGGAGTTGTTGGGCTTCGACTCCGTCCGTACTACAATCCGCGCCGTGCACTTCGTCTACATCGTCCGCTGCGCCGACGGCACGTTGTACACGGGCTACGCCCGCGACCCGAAGGCACGCGTAAAAGTCCACAACAGCGGGCGCGGCGCACGCTACACGGCGGGCCGGTGTCCGGTCAGGCTGGTCTATTCCGAGTCGTTTGAATCGGTCGGGGATGCGCTGCGGCGGGAGTACGCATTGAAGCAGCGTAGCCGCGCGCAAAAGGAACAGTTGATAGGTCGCCGACGCCCCCGCTCGAAGCGAGCCAAGGGCGCCGGCGGATCGAACTAGGCGACGCGAACGTTCTCGCCGCGCGGTCCCTTGGGACCCTGGCCCTTTTCGAACGTCACGGCCTGACCTTCACGCAGGTCGTCGAACCGGGTGTCGGCGCAGGCCGAGTTGTGGAAGAAGTACTCGTTGCCGTCGCTCGCCAGGATGAAGCCGAAACCCTTGTCGCTGACGAGCCGCTTGATCGTGCCGTTCATTGGTGCCATTGCGAATCTCTCCTTGAGACATGTGCTCTTTTATTTGATCTGCGCAGGACGGGGTGTTTCTGAGGTGTCCGGCCTGCGTTGAAGGCCGGTAGCGCTTTGGTAAAAAGCTGGCTGGCCTAGATCTAGAGCGCCTTGACTATACGTGATCTGCCTTCAAAAGTCACTCCGTACCAAACGCCAGCAGGACGTTGCCAGGCCTCAGGCCGAACACACCATAGCCGGAACTGACATACACCATCCCGCCGGCGACGACCGGCGCCGGGCCGTTCATCGACCCGCCTTTGGCCCGTAAACCATTGATTGTAGAGAACTCCTTGTTCGTGTCGAAGGTCCAGATCACTCGCCCATCCTTGGAGGAATAGGCCCTGACTGCCCCGTCATTCGAGGGCGAAAAAACGACCCCCGGGATCACGGTGACGGCCGAAAACTGCGCCCCGCTGCACGCGCGGCTCGGTTTCCCGCAGATCGGCGTCTCGGGCGGCGCCGCGTACCACGCGCGCGCGCCGGTCGCCAGATCGACCGCATGCAAACCACCCGGCGTCGGGCTGTAGATCTCCGCCACCGGCACGTAGACGCGATCGGCGTCGGCCGCAATGCCCCACTGAATTCCGCCGAGCCCGCTGCCGCCGCCCGCGCGGTATCGCCAGACCTGCTCGCCCTTCTTGTCCGGATCGAGCGCGTAGACGACGCCCGATTTCTGACCCGCCACAACGAGATCACGTCCGTTCGGCAATTTCGCGAGAACCGGCGAGGCGCCGAAATCGAAATCAGGACCCGCGCGCTCACCGCAGTTCACATCGCCGGGCGTGCAGCCGAACACGTCGGGGGTCGTCGGCGCCATCTGCCGCGACCATCGCCGCGCGCCCGTCTTCAGATCGAACGCGATCACGGCATCCGTCGTCGGCTGCGCGGGACCACTGTAGGTGTTGCCGACGCCGACGTAAATCGCGCCGCGCTTCACGTCCACGGTCGGCGCCGACCAGATCGCGCCGCCGGACGGTCCGCGCAGCTCGGCGCCGTCCGCGTATGCGCGCAGCAGACGCGGTTCCTCCGCAATCGTGTACGACTTCCAGATCACATCGCCCGTTTTTGCATCGAGTGCGACGAGGCTGCCGCGGAACGTGCAGCACGCGTAGCCGGGTGGCTTGCCGCCTTCCTCGTAGGACGAGGTGGGCACGTAGAGCCGATCGCCGGAGAGCGTCGGCGATCCGGTCAGCCGGACAAGCGGATGGTCTTCCACCTTCCGCGTCCAGAGCAGCCGGCCTGTCGCCGCGTCCACCGCGTAGACGAACCCTTTCTGATCTGAAAAGTACGCCGCGTACCCAGCCGCGCGTCCAGCGATGCCGCGCGTGCCGATCGAGATCGACGCGCGCACGCCGCCCTGCGCGACGAACGTCCACGCCACGCAGCCGCTCACGGCATCGAGCGAATAGACCGTGCCGTTCTGGCTGCCGACATACAAACGTCCGCCGGCGATCGTCGGCTGCGCCCACGCGGACGTCGTGTCTGGAAATCCGAACGCCCACTTGAGATGCAGGCGCGGCGTCTGCTCGGCGGTGAGACCGGCCTGCGCGGACGGCTGGAAATGCGTGTTGTCGATCGCCGGTCCCCAGCCGTTCCACAGCGGGCTCTTGGCGGGATCGCCGACCGGCGGCCGCGTGGCACAGTTCCCGATCGTATTGCCGACCAGCGCCGCGCGGAGTTTGCGGCCCGTGAGGTATTCCGCGATCAGGCGCCGTTCCTCACCGCTGAGCGCGAGCCCCTGATACTTCATCGAACCGGCGGTCAGCGTATCGAGGATCGCCTGCGGAGATCGTCCGTGCAGGACCTGGGGCGACGGCGCGCGCGCGTCATCGGCGTTGTGGCAACTGCTGCACGCGCTGTCGAACAGCGCTGCGCCCTTCGACGCAGCAGCGTCGGCCGGTTGTGGAGTGGCGGCTGGCTTCGCGAAAAGGCCAGCTGTGATGATCAGTGTGGTAAAGGCGGCGGAAACCGCGAGACGGGAAATGACGAACCCTGTATTACTGCTTCGGCTGCGGGGTCTTCGTCACCGTCATCTCGCTCAGCACCTGGCTGTCGACGGAGTACAACGTGAAGGGCTGGTACATCTCGTCCCAGCTCTGCTCGGACCAGTACACCTCGAGGTTCGGCGCCGGGTTCCACTTGTTCTTCGGCGAGTTGTCGTACTTGCCGATGCCGAGAATCTTGCTGCCCGCCGGAATCTTGAA
>JAYVMG010000055.1:0-13734 GCA_043759095.1 Acidobacteriota bacterium
AACTGATCCGTGATCACGTGCCGGCGGGTGATCGCCTCGAAGGTGACCGCACCGACAAAGCGCGTGGCGGAATGCGTCATCACCGCCACGACATCGTGGCCGCGCTGCTGCAAGCCGCGCGCGACTTCCACGGCCTTGTAGGCGCCGATGCCGCCGGTCACGCCAAGGGCAATCAGCATGATGAATTGGGGAGCGTGGAACGGTCAATCATCAAAATGTCCTGACTATAGTTTCGGCCTCGCGCTGCATGCGCTGCAGCCGGGCGCGTTCGCCGACGACAATCGCTCGCAGACGGTCGACAGCGGCTGCGACGTCGTCGTTCACAACCACGAAGTCGTATTCGGTGAACGCAGCCACCTCGTCGCGCGCCACCTGCAGCCGGCGCTGAATGGCCTCTTCGCTGTCTTTGCTGCGTCCGCGCAGCCGCTGCTCGAGCACCTCAAACGACGGCGGCATCACGAACACCGCGCACGTCTCGAGGCCGCGAGCCCGGACCTTCCGCGCGCCCTGCACGTCGATGACCAGCACCACGTCATCACCCGCCGCCAGCATGGTCTCGGCGTCGGCGGCCCCGGTTCCGTAGAGGTTGCCGAACACGTCCGCCCATTCGAGGAATTCGCCCGCAGCGGCCATCGCGTCGAACCGATCGCGCGTCACAAAATTATAGTCCACGCCGTTGGACTCGCCCTGCCGCGCACCACGCGATGTGTACGAGCGTGACATTCTGAGATGCGGGACCAGCTCGACCAGCCGCTCCACCAGCGTCGTCTTACCGGCGCCGGAGGGCGCGGACACGATGAACAGCAGGCCGCGGTCCCTCCCTGACCCTGTCGAAGGTTTATTCGACATTCTGCACCTGCTCGCGCATTTTCTCGAGCTCGGCCTTCGCCGCGATGATCAACTCGGACACGCGCAGGCCGTCCGCCTTGGAGCCCATCGTGTTGACCTCGCGGTTCATCTCCTGCAGCAGGAAATCCAGCTTGCGGCCGCACGGCTCCGGACTGTCCGCGAGCGCATCCCAATGCGACACGTGGCCGCGGAACCGCTCGAGTTCTTCGCTGATATCAGACCGCGCCGCCATGCGCACGATCTCCTGCGCGACCGCCGTCTCGTCCGCCTGCAGCGAGACCCGGAGTTCGCTCACCCGTTCCGTGACGCGCTGCTCCATCGCGGCGCGGCCCTCGTCCGCGGCGACGGCAATCCGCTCGACCAGGCCGGCCACCGCTGTCCGCCGGCTGTACAGGTCGCCGCGAAGTGAGGCGCCTTCACGCGAGCGCATCGAGTCGAGATCGATCAGCGCCTGCTCCACCACCTCGCGCGCCTGCGCCGCGACCACCATCGCGGTCTTCGCGGCCTCGTCTTCGTCAGGCAGGCGATCCCGGATCGTGATCGCCTGCGGCAGCCTCAGCAGATCGCCAGGCGTGAGCGCGCCAGTGACCAGGCCCCGCTCGCGCGCCTTGTCGAGCGCCACCTCGAGCGATCGCGCGAACTCTTCGTTGAACTCGACGTCCACCCCAGCGGTCTGCCGCAGCTGCACCGACACGCTGAGCTCCACACGGCCGCGCGCCACATGCTTCGCCACGAGCGCGCGTAACTCGGCCTCGATCCCCGAGAGCGACTGCGGACTGCGCAGCTGCAGATCGAGCTGACGATGGTTCACCGCACGAATCGTCACGGCAACCGTCGCGCGTTCGTCCTCGCGCGTCAGCGCGGCAAACCCGGTCATCGACTTGATCATACGCGCGCCACCACTGGGGACACGGGGGACTCGGAGGTCGGGATCGGTTGGTGGAGAGCTGTCACGATGGCACCTGCCCCGACCGCACTGTTTTGCGGCCCTCCAGCAACTGCAACTGATGCAACGCCGCGTACGTGCCTTCCGGCTTGGCCATCAGCTCGTCGTGCCGTCCCATCTCGTCGACTTTTCCCCGCTCGAGCACCACGATCGCATCCGCGCGCCGGATCGTCGACAGCCGGTGCGCGATCACGAACGACGTGCGGTTCTTCATCAGGTTGGCGAGCGCTTCCTGGACCTCGAGTTCGGACTGAGTGTCGAGGGCCGACGTGGCCTCGTCGAGGATCAGAATCGGCGCGTCCTTCAATAGCGCACGGGCGATCGCGAGGCGCTGCCGCTGCCCGCCAGACAACCGCTGACCGCGCTCGCCAATCCGGGTGTCGTACCCCTGCGGCAGCGCGGCGATAAATCCGTGCGCGTTGGCCGCGCGCGCGGCCGTTTCAATCTGCACCGGCGTCGCATCCGGCGATCCGTACGCGATGTTGCGGCCGATCGTGTCGTCGAACAGGACGGTATCCTGGGTCACGATGCCGATCTGGCGGCGCAGCGACGCGACCGTCGCCTGCCGGATATCGACGCCGTCAATGAGAATCGCACCGCTGCTGACGTCGTAAAACCGCGGCAGCAGGTTGACGAGGGTCGTCTTGCCGGCGCCGCTGCGGCCGACAATCGCGATCATCTGACCCGCGCGGACGGTCAGCGTGACGTTTCGGAGGATGCGGGTGGCCGCGTCGTCGTAGCCGAATCCCACCTCGCGAAACTCGATCGTGTCCCGGAACGGCGCCAGGGATTCGGCGCCCGGCTCCTCGATCACTTCCGTATGCGTGTCGAGCATCTCGAAGATGCGCTCGGACGCGGCGATGGCCTGCTGCAGGTCCGCGTTGACCCGGCTGAGTTTCTTGGCCGGGCCGTACATCAGCAGCAGCGTGCCGATGAACAGTACGAAGTCGCCGACCTTCAGGCGCCCCGCGGCGATCTCGGCGCTGCCGTACACGACCGCAGCCGCCATGCCCATGCCGCCAATCAATTCCATCAGCGGCGGCAGGCTCGACAGCGCGGCCGTCACTTTCATGTTCGTGCGGAACAGGTGATAGCCCGCGCGGCTGAACTTCTCGGCCTCGTGGGTCTCCGTCGCGAACGCTTTCACGATGCGATGCCCCGTGAACGCCTCGGTGCTCAGGTGCGAGATCTGCTCCAGCGCTTCCTGACTCCGCCTCGTCGTCCGGCGCACGCGCTGCCCGAGACGGATCAACGGATACACAATGAGCGGCGCGCCGGTCAGGCAGACCAGCGTGAGCCGCGCGTCGTAGTAGAACAAGAGCGCCGAATAACCGACGAGCGCGAGCGACTCGCGCGCCAGATCGCCGGCCGTCTCCGACACGGCCTGCTGCACCTGACCGACGTCGTTGTTGATCCGCGACAGCAGGCGGCCCGTCGCGCCGTGCGCGAAGAAGCCCGCGGACTGATCGAGGATGTGACGGTACAGCGCGTTGCGGATGTCCATCACCACCCGCTGGCCGACGTCGGCCATGAGGTACGACGACCCGAACGAGCCGATCCCCTTCAGAAGGAAGACCGCCACGATCGCCTCGGCAATCATCGCGACGTCCTCGTGCCTCGGCAGGACGTCGTTGAAGATCGGCCTGATCAGGTACGCCAGGCCGGCCGATCCGATCGCATAGATGATCATGCCGGCGATCGCCCACGCGAGCCGGCCGCGGTACCGCCTGGAGTAGCCGAACAGGCGGCGCAGCGTCGTCCGCTGTCGTGGCGCGGGCACGCTAGACCGCCCTACTTGTCGTCATAGCCGTGCGGATGATTGCGGCGCCAGTCCCACGCGGTCCGCACGATCGTCTCGAGATCGCCGAACTGTGGAGTCCAGTGGAGTTCGCTCTGCGCTTTGTGCGCCGCCGCGAACAGCGCAGAGGGATCGCCCGGACGCCGAGGCGCGAGTGTCCAGGGCACGTCGTGTCCAGTGACGCGCGCCACCGTGTCGATCACCTGCCGCACAGACTGCGGCCGACCCGTGCCCAGGTTGTAGGCCCCTGAAGGTCCGCCCGCCTCGAGCGATGCAAGCGCCTTCACGTGCGCGTCCGCGAGATCGGTGACGTGAATGTAGTCACGCAGGCAGGTGCCGTCCGGGGTCGGATAATCGTCGCCGAACACCTGCAGACCTGGACCGCCGGTGGCCGCTTCTATCGCGCGCGGGATCAGATGAATTTCCGGCGCGTGGTCCTCGCCGATCTCGCCGTCCGGATCGGCGCCAGACGCGTTGAAATAGCGCAGCGCCACGGAGCGGAGTCCGTGCGCGCGTTCGAAGTGTGGCAGCGCCCGTTCGATCGCCAGCTTCGACTCGCCGTAGCTGTTGATCGGGCGCTGCGAATGCGTTTCAGGGATCGGCGTCTCTAGCGGCTCGCCGTAGGTGGCGCACGTGGACGAGAACACGAGATGCGGAATCGCCTCAGCCGCCATCGCTTCGATCACACTCAGCGCGCCGACGACGTTGTTGCGGTAGTACTTCTCGGGCTCGCGCACGGACTCGCCGACGTCGAGGAACGCGGCGAAATGCATGACGGCGGAAATCTGATGCGTACGCAGCGCGTCGCGCACGGCGCAGGTGTCCGCGATGTCGCCCTCGACCAACTCGCCGTACTTCACCGCGCCGCGATGACCCGCCACAAGGTTGTCGTACACCACGACGCGGTAGCCGGCGCGATGGAGCGCCTTGGCGGCGTGGCTGCCGATATACCCGGCGCCGCCGGTGACGAGCACTGCGCGCGAACTAGCGCCCAATGGAGAAATACGTGAAACCGAGCGCGCGCATGTGCTCGGGCGAGTAGATGTTCCGGCCGTCGAACACAACAGGCGCCTTCATCAGCGACCGCATTTTCGCGAAATCGGGTTCGCGGAACTCGTTCCACTCGGTGACCACGGCCAATGCGTCGGCTCCGCCGAGCGCGTCGTAACTCTTATCGCACAGGGTGATGCGATCGCCGAAGATGCCGCGCGCCACCGGCGCCGCCGCCGGATCGTACGCCTTGACCGTCACGCCCCGCGCCAGCAGCCGTTCGATGATCGGGATCGCCGGCGCCTCGCGCATGTCGTCCGTCCGTGGCTTGAACGCGAGGCCCCAGATCGCAATCGTGCGACCGGAGAGATCCGGAAAGTGCGCTTCGATCTTGTCGACGATCCGCTCTTTCTGACGATCGTTGACGTCTTCGACCGCGCGCAGAATCTTGAAGTCGTAGCCCTTGTCCTGCGCGGACTTCAGCAGCGCCTGCGTGTCTTTCGGGAAACAGCTGCCGCCGTAGCCGACGCCGGGGAACAGAAACGATGCGCCGATGCGCCGATCCGACCCGATCGCCTTGCGCACGTGGTCCACGTCGGCGCCAACCAGCTCGCAGACGTTGGCAACCTCGTTCATGAACGAGATCCGCGTCGCGAGAATTGAGTTCGCCGCATACTTGCACAACTCCGCGCTCGCCGTGCTCATCGTCAGGATCGGCGCGCCGGTTCTGGTGAAGGGTCCGTACAGCTCCTTCATCAACGCCTCGGCGCGTTCGTCCTTATCTTCAATGCCGATGACGACGCGGTCCGGCTTCATGAAATCTTCGATCGCCGCGCCTTGCTTCAGAAACTCGGGGTTGCTGACGACGCTGAAGGGCTGCGTGGTCTGGCTGGCGATTTCTTCGCGAACCTTTTTCGCGGTGCCGACCGGCACGGTGCTCTTGTCAACGATGACGGTGTACTTCTCGAGGGCCCGGCCGATCGACTTGGCCACGGCGAGTACGTGCTGAAGATCGGCCGCGCCGTCCTCGCCTTGCGGCGTGCCGACGGCGATAAAAACAATGTCCGACGCCTTGACAGCCGACGGCAGGTCCGTCGTGAAGGAGAGGCGATCCTCGTGCTGGTTCCGGAGAACGATTTCTTCCAGGCCGGGCTCGTAGATCGGCATCTTGCCGGACTTGAGGGTCGCGACTTTCAAGGCGTCCTTGTCGACGCACGCGACAGTGTTCCCGTTTTCGGCCAGGCACGCCCCCAGTACGAGGCCCACGTAGCCTGACCCGACGACAGCGATCTTCATTTCACAATAAGATACTGTCTCGAAACGACTTAAACAAGTGCGCGTCCTAATCGATTACCGTCCGGCGCTGCGCGAACGCAGCGGATCAGGCGAGTACACGCATCAGCTGGTCTCAGCGTTGCTGGCCTCGTACCCCGCCGTCGGACCGTCACCTGCCCTGGAGCTGACCCTGTTCTCGAGCTCCTGGAAGGATCGACTCGTGCCGGCCCCCGATCTTGCCGGCGCCGCGATCGTCGATCGTCACATCCCCGTCCGGCTGCTGAACCTCGCGTGGCACCGGCTTGGCTGGCCACCGGCAGAAACGCTGACTGGCGGTGCGTTTGACGTGACGCACTCGCCGCACCCACTACTGCTTCCCGCGCGCAACACGGCGCAGGTCATTACGATCCACGACCTGAACTTCCTGACGCATCCGGAACGCACGCGCGCCGAGATCCGGCGTGACTACCCCGTGCTGACGCGCGATCACGCGCATCGCGCCGATGCCGTCCTGGTGCCATCGGAGTACACGGCGGGCGAAGTGGAGCGCCTGCTGGGCCTGCCGCGCGAGCGCATGACCGTCTGCTCTCCGGGCGCACCCGACTGGACGCCGCGCACGATCGCGCCGACAGACGGGTACGTGTTGTTCTTCAGCACACTCGAGCCCCGCAAGAACGTCGGCGGACTGCTCGACGCGTACGAGAAGCTGCTTATGAGGGACGACCCCAGGGTCGTCCCCTACGGACGCAACGCTAGCTACGGACGCAACGCTAGCGTAGGGGACAACCTTCAGGTCGTCCCGCCACTGGTCCTCGCCGGCAAGGCGACGGCTGACGCGCAGCCGTGGCTCGATCGCATCACACGGCCGCCGCTGCTCGGCAAGGTCCGGCACATCGGCTACGTCGACGCGGGCGATCGTCGCGCGTTGTACGAAGGCGCGCGACTGCTCGTGCAGCCATCCTTCGACGAAGGCTTCGGCATGTCCGTGCTCGAGGCGATGTCGCTCGGCGTTCCGGTGGTCGCGTCCAACCGTGGCTCGCTCCCGGAAGTGCTCGGCGACGCGGGACCGCTTGTCGATCCCGATCGACCAGACGACCTCGCCCACGCGATTGCCCGCGTGCTCGACGATGACGCCTTCGCGTCGGCGTGCGCGGAAAAGGGCCTGGCGCGCGCGCGGACGTTTCGCTGGAATACGACCGCCCATCGCGTGTACGACACGTATCGCGAGGCCGTTAACCGGCGGACTCAGGCCGCCCGCCGTGGATAATCCATGCGCATCGGCATAGACGCCCGCGAACTGTGCGGCCGCTCGACCGGCGTCGGGCGGTACCTCGGCGGCCTGCTGCGCGCGTGGGAAACCGATAGCCGCGCGCGATCGCACGAGTTCGTGCTCTACACACCGGAGCCGATCGCGATCGCGCCCCACGCGTTGCATGTCTCCTCACACACGATTCCAGGATTATCGGGCACCTGGTGGGAACAGGTCCTGGCGCCTCGCGCGTCCGCGGCCGATCGCCTCGACGTCTGGTTCGCCCCCGCCTACAGCGCGCCGCTCCGGCTGCGCGTCCCGACCGTCGTCGCGATTCACGATCTGTCGTTCGTCGCGCATCCTGAGTGGTTCAGATTCCGCGAAGGCGCACGACGCCGCTGGCTGACGAGCCAATCCGCGAGCCGCGCCGCGGCCGTGATCACGATTTCGGAGTTCTCGAAGAGAGAGCTGATCGAACGACTCGACGTTCCGGCTGGCCGGATCCACGTGATCCCGCCGGGAATCACAGCGCCGATCGTGAGCCCTGAGCCCTTAGCCCTAAGCCCTGCCAGAGTTCTGTTCGTCGGCTCAGTCTTCAACCGCCGCCACGTCGTCGATCTGATCCGCGCGTTCGCGCCGATCGCGCGCGCGCATCCCGATGCGGTGCTCGATCTCGTGGGCGACAACCGCAGCTATCCGCGCGTGGATCTGCAGCAGGCCATCATCGGCGAACAGATCGAATCGCAGGTGCGGTGGCACGAGTACGTGACGGACGAGCAACTCGGCGCGCTGTATGCCGGTGCGCGCGCGTTCGCGTTTCTCTCCGAATACGAAGGACTCGGACTCACGCCGCTCGAGGCGTTGGCGGCCGGCGTGCCGCCGGTTCTGCTCGACACGCCGGTCGCGCGCGAAAGCTGCGGCGCCGCGGCGCTCTACGTGCCGGTCAGCGATATCAAGGCGACGACGCGCGGGCTCGAGGCGCTGCTGTTCGACGAGACCGTGCGGCAGCGGATCCTGGATGCCGCGCCCGCGGAGCTGGGCAAGTACAGCTGGTCGCGCGCCGCGCGCAGGACGCTGGCCGTTCTGGAAAACACCTGTGGTGCAGGGCGTGAAGCTCTGCGGACGCGGACCTAAGAGGCCTGCGCCACGCCATGCTGACCATCATCATCGTGTCGTTCAACGCCCGCCCGGATCTCGAGCGCTGCCTCGAATCGTTGCACGCCGCCCCGCCGGTGACGCCGCATGCGGTCGTGGTCGTTGATAACGCCTCGACCGACGGGAGCGCAGATGCCGCGCGGCGGTGGCCGGACGTGCGTGTGATCGAAGCGGGCGCGAACATCGGCTTCGCGCGCGCGAACAACATCGGCATTCGCAGCAGCTCGGGTACCAATATCCTGCTGCTGAACAGTGACACCGTGGTACCGGCCGGTGCAATCGATGGTCTCGTGGCAGAACTGGATCGGGATCCGTCGATCGCCGGCGTCGGGCCGCGACTCGTGGACGGCGACGGAGGCGCGGAGCTGTCGTTCGGCCGCATGATCGGTCCGCTGAACGAGTTCCGCCAGAAGCGGCTATTGAAGAGCGGCGCGATCGACGCCCTCACTCGCCGTCGCCAGTATCCCGACTGGGTCAGCGGGGCTTGTCTGCTGGTGCGCCGCGCAGACGCGGAGGCGGTCGGCGGCCTCGATGAGCGGTATTTCATGTACACCGAGGACGTCGACTTCTGCGCAGCAATGCGCGCGCGCGGCCGGCGGATTCTGTTCGCGCCGGCGATCGAGGTTGTGCATCTGCGCGGACGATCCGCCGCCAGCGCTCCCGCAGCCACGCGGGAGCACTATCGCCGGAGTCAGCTCGCCTTTTACAAGAAACATCATCCCGGATGGGCCGGCCTGCTCGATCTTTATGTCAGGATCTTCCGGTGAGCAGCCAGTCTCCCCTCCTGATCGCCGGCAAGGTCGGCCTCGTGACGAACGCCAGATGATTCAGACCGACGCCACGCCGAATCCTGGCGACAGCGGCGGCCCGGTGATCGTTTCCGACCCACCGTCCTTCCCGCCCCTCCGGCCCCACCCGACCTCGTTAGGTATGATGTGAGCGTGCGGATCGGCATAGACGCCCGCAAGCTGCACGACTTCGGCATCGGCACCTACATCCGGAACCTGCTGCGGCACCTGGCGCGCATCGACAACCAGACCGAATTCGTGATCCTCTGCCGTCCGGAGGATCGCGAAACGCTGGCGGCGATCGGAGAGAACTTCCGGCCCGTTCCCGAGTCGTCCGGCAATTACTCGATTGCGGAACAGATCAGGATTCCCTGGGCGCTGCAGCGCGAAGGGGTCACGCTCTTTCACGCGCCGCACTACGTGCTGCCGCCGCTCGTGCGCTGTACGTCCGTCGTGACGATCCACGACTGCATTCACCTGATGTTTCCGCAGTACCTGCCGAACCGCGTGGCCCTGTCGTACGCGCGGGCGTCGATCGCCCTGGCGGCGCGGCGCGCAACGCGCGTGATGACGGTGTCCGAAAGCTCGAAGCGCGACATCCTGCGATTGGTCGACACGCAGCCGGAGAAAATCGACGTCATCTACAACGCGTACGACGAGCGCTTCGCGATCGAACCGCGCGAAGAGGACGTCGTCCGGGTGCGGGAGCGGTATCAGCTGCACGACGAGTTCATCCTCTACGCCGGCAACGTGAAGCCGCACAAAAACCTCGAGCGGCTGATCGACGCGCTTCACCTGCTTCGCCAGCGCGGACTGGATCACGTGAAGCTGGTGCTGATCGGCGATGACATCTCGAAATACACGGCGCTGCGGCGGGCGGTGCACAAGCACCAACTCCACAAGTACGTCCGGTTCCTCGGCTACCTGCCCGAGGAAACGCTGGCCGTGATGTACCGCCTGGCGAGCGTCTTCGTGTTCCCGTCGATCTACGAAGGATTCGGTCTGCCGCCGCTCGAGGCGATGGCCAGCGGCACGCCGGTGGTGACGTCGAACGTCTCGTCGCTGCCGGAAGTCGCCGGTGACGCCGCGGTGCTGGTCGATCCGTACGAGCCGCAATCGATCGCGGACGGCATCCACCGCGTGCTGACCGACGAGGGGCTGCGCCGCGATCTCGTGCGCAAGGGCATCGCCCGCGCCGGGCAGTTCTCATGGGAACAATCCGTGCGCCGCATCCACGCGATTTACCGCGAGGTCGGCGCGTAATGGCGGAGCCGCGGATCGCGCTCGTTCACGACTGGCTGACCGGCATGCGGGGAGGCGAGAAGGCGCTCGAAGTGCTGTGCGAGCGCTTTCCCAACGCCGAACTCTTCACGCTGGTCCACGTGCGCGGATCGGTGTCCCCGACGATCGAGCGTCTGCGGACGCACACGTCGTTTATCCAGCACCTGCCGTTCGTGAAGCGGCTCTACCGGCACTACCTGCCGCTCTTCCCAACGGCGATCGAGCAGTTCTCGTTCGACGACTTCGATCTGGTGGTCAGCCTGAGCCATTGCTGCGCGAAATCCATCGTCCATCCCGCGCGGGTCAAGCACGTCTGCTACTGCCTGACGCCGATGCGCTACGCATGGGATCAGTTCGATGCCTATTTCGGGCCGGAGCGCATCGGGAGGCTCGGCAGCGCCGTGATGCGGCCAGTCATGGCCCGGCTGGCGCGATGGGACCGCGACACGGCGAACCGCGTGGACCGCTATGTCGCTATCTCTCATTATGTGGCGGGGAGGATCCGCCGATACTATAATCGCGAGCCGACCGTGATTTATCCGCCCGTCGACACCGAGTACTTCAGCCCCGACGCCTCCGGACCCGAGCGTTTCGCGCTCGTCGTGTCGGCGCTGGTCCCCTACAAACGCATCGACCTGGCGATCGCGGCCTGCCACGTCGCGGGGGTACCGCTGAAAATCGTCGGCGACGGCCCGGAGCGGGTGTCGCTCGAGCGTGCGGCCCGGGGTCAGGTCGAGTTCCTCGGGCGCCTGCCGAACGACGAGATTCGCGAGCTGTACCGTCGCGCGGCGGTCACGCTGCTTCCCGGCGAAGAGGATTTCGGCATCGTCCCGCTCGAAGCGCAGGCGTGCGGACGGCCCGTCGTCGCCCTCGGCCGCGGCGGCGCGCTGGAAACGGTGGTGGCCGGCGAGACAGGAATCCTCGTCGACGAATCGACGCCGCAGGCGTTTTGTGACGGCATCCGTCGGGCGATCGACCACCCGTTTGATTCGATGGTGATTCGCCGCCACGCGGAACGCTTCGGCCGCACGCGATTCGCCGAGGAAATGGCCGCGATGATTGCGGAGCCGGCGTCGTGGTAAACCGCCACAACCGGCTGCTTGTCACATTTCACGTCCTCTCGGACGCGATGCTCGGCGTCACCGCGTTCATCCTCGCCTACGAACTCCGGTTCCACAGCGACCTCATCAGCAGCCTGATTCCGATCACCAAGGGCCTGCCGCCGCTGCAGCAGTACATCAACGTGCTGCCGTTCATCGCGGTGCTCGTGCCGCTCGGGTTTCAGCTCCAGGGCCTCTACCGTCTGCGCCGCGGGCGATCGCGGGTGGACGACTTCTTCGCGGTATTCGTCGGCAGCATCCTCACCGTCGTGTTCGGGATCATGACGACGTTGTACGTGCAGATTTATTTCGCGACCAGCGCGGCGCGACAGCGCGGCGCATTCGAGGTGTCGCAGCCGGTCTGGGCGATCTTCCTGATCATCAACGTCGCGTTGACGTTCGCCGCACGCGAGTTCGTGCGCGAGGTGCTCGAGCGACGGTGGCGCGCGGGCATCGGGCTGAAACGAATCCTCATCGCCGGGTCTGGCGATCTGGGCCGTCTCGTCGCCGACAAAATCATCGAACATCGCGAACTCGGCTATCAGATCGTCGGCTTCGTGGACGACAAGGCATCAGGTGATCATCTCGGCTACCGCGGGCTCCCGCTGCTCGGCACGATCGAAGAGGCCGCCGACATCGCCACGCGCGAGGGAGTGGCCCATCTCTACGTCGCGATGCCGCCCGAGCAGCACGTGCAGATGCTGCAACTCATCGAGAGCACGAGCCGCGAATGCGTGGACGTGAAGGTCGTGCCCGATCTGCTGCAGGTGATCGCGCTGCGGGCGCGGCTCGAGGACCTCGACGGCATTCCGGTCATCAACATCAACGACGTTCCCCTCCAGGGCTTCAACGCCATCGTCAAACGCGTGATTGACGTGGGCATCTCGGCATCGGCCCTTATCGTGCTCGCCCTGCCCTTCTGGCTGGTGGCGGCGCTCGTGAAGTTCAGCTCGCGCGGCGACGTGTTCTACCGTCAGGAGCGGATGGGCCTCGACGGGAAGCCGTTCATGATTTACAAATTCCGCTCGATGTACGACGATGCCGAGGCGGAAACCGGACCGGTATTTGCGAGCGAACAGGATCCGCGCCGCACGCCGCTCGGCAAACTGCTGCGACGCTCGAACGTCGACGAGCTTCCGCAATTGTGGAATGTGCTGCGCGGCGACATGTCGATCGTCGGTCCGCGCCCCGAGCGCCCGCTCTTCGTCGCGCAGTTCAAGCACAAGATTCCCAGTTACATGCTGCGCCACAAGGTGAAGGCCGGGATCACCGGCTGGGCGCAGGTGAACGGCTGGCGCGGCAACACGTCGATCGAAAAACGCATCGAATACGATTTGTATTACATCGAGAACTGGTCGGTCCGCCTCGATCTGAAGATCATGTGGCTGACGTTGCTGCGCGGGTTCTTTCACAAACATGCCTACTAAGAAGCGAGTCGTGATCACCGGCGCGGCGGGATTCATCGGATCGCACCTCGCGGAAACGCTGCTCGATCTCGACTATTCGGTCGTCGGCATCGACAACCTGCTGACCGGCGACATCTCCAACATCGCGCATCTGGCCGGCCGCGATTTCCAGTTCGTCAAACACGACGTCACGAATTACATCTTCGTGGACGGACCGGTCGACTTCGTCCTGCACTGGGCGAGCCCGGCGAGCCCGATCGACTACCTCGAGCTGCCGATCCCGACGCTGAAGGTCGGCGCGCTCGGCACGCACAAGGCGCTCGGCCTCGCCAAAGCCAAGGGCGCCCGGTTCGTCATCGCTTCCACCTCCGAGGTCTACGGCGATCCGCTGGAACATCCGCAGAAGGAAACCTACTGGGGCAACGTCAACCCGGTTGGGCCGCGCGGCGTCTATGACGAAGCCAAGCGCTTCGCCGAAGCGATGACGATGGCGTACCACCGATATCACGGGGTGGACACGAAGATTGTCCGCATCTTCAACACCTACGGCCCGCGCATGCGCCTGAACGACGGCCGCGCGGTCCCCGCGTTCATGTCGCAGGTTCTGCGCAACCAGGACGTCACCGTCTTCGGCGACGGGTCACAGACGCGCAGCTTCACCTACATCACGGATCTGGTGGACGGCATCATCAAGCTGATGCTGTCGTCGGAGAACGACCCGGTCAACATCGGCAACCCGGTCGAGATGACGATCAAGCAGATCGCCGAAACCATCATCACAATGACCGGCTCGAAGAGTCAGATCGTCTACCGGCCGCTGCCGACCGACGACCCGAAGCAGCGCCGCCCGGACATCACGCGCGCCCGTACGCTGCTCGGCTGGGAGCCGAAGGTGCA
>JAYVMG010000056.1:0-1944 GCA_043759095.1 Acidobacteriota bacterium
TACATCGAGAAGAACCTCGAGTCGACGCGGCGCGCGTTCAAGGCCGGCGTGAAACTCGGCATGGGCTCCGACGCGGTCTACACGATGTTCGGGCAGAACACGCGCGAGCTCGGCTGGTTCATCAAGGCCGGCATGACGCCGGCGCAGGCGCTCGCCACCGCGACCACGATTCCTGCGGCGCTACTCGGGCACGCGAAGGATCTCGGCGCACTCGCCCCCGGTTACTTCGCCGACATCGTCGCCGTCGACGGCGACCCGCTCGCCGACATCAACGTGGTGATCAACAACGTCCGATGGGTGATGAAAGGCGGCGCGGTGGTGGTGGACCACACGGCAGGTGGGGCCGGTGGGTCGGGTGGGTCGGACACGGACGAGATCACGGCATTCGTCGAACGGTTTCTGCTTAACCTCGGCAATCACGACGTCGACAAGGTCGCCGCCGATTTCGCGCCCAAGGCGATCGTGATCATCACGCGCTACCGACCTTCGGCCGGCTCAGCACAGGGCGCGTGGGCTAACACCTTCCAGACTGGCGACGAGCGGATCGCGGCGATGAGACGGGACGCCAACCCGACCATGTTCCGCGAGTCGCTGACCAACGTCACCGTGACGATTGACAGCGATCATCTGGCCTTCGTGCGCGCCGATTTTCAAATCATGGTCGACGGCAAGGCACAGTCGTACGGCATCGACGAGTTCACGCTCGTGCGCGAATCCGCAGGCTGGAAGATTGCCGTCGTCGCATATACGTCGATGCCGGCGCCGTGATTCGCCTGATCGCCATCGACATCGACGGCACGCTGCTCGACAGTCGCGGACGGCTGCCGGAGGCGCACCGCGACGCGCTCGTCGAGGCGTCGGCGCGCGGCGTGGAGATCGCGCTCGCCACCGGGCGCAGTTATCACTTCACCGGCCCGGTCGTCGAACTCCTGCCGATTCCACTCACCCTGATCGTCAACAACGGCGCGGTGGTGAAGCACAAGGACGGCGCCACGGTGGTGCGGCATCTGCTGACGCGTGACGCCGCGCGCCGCATTCTCGACCAGACCCGCCACCTCGAGGACAGCGTCGCGATCGTGTTCGACCGGCTCGACGAGCGGCAGATCGTCTCCGAACGGATGGACTGGTCGCATCCGCATCGCCGCGGCTACTACGAGAAGAACAAGACCTTCATCGCCAACACGCCGTCGCCGCTTCGCGAGTCCCTGACCGAGGATCCGATCCAGGTGATGTTCAACGGCAGCGTCGAGCCGATGCGCCAGCTCGTCGCCTCGCTCCGCGCGATGCCAGACGCGGATCAGTTCACAGTGGCGATCACCGAATACGTGCCCCGCGACTTCTCCCTCGTCGACGTCAACGGCGCCGGCTGCTCGAAGGGGACGACGCTCGCCCGCTGGACCGCACTCCAGGGGATCGCCGCCGCGGACGTGATGGCCGTCGGCGACAACCTGAACGACGTCGAGATGCTCGACTTTGCCGGCACGGCGTACGTCATGGGCAACGCCACGGATGCACTCAAGTCGCGCGGCTACCGCGTGACCGGGACCAACGACGAGGGGGGCCTCGCCACGGCCATCCGCAATTGCCTGGCGCTATCCTGAAGAACGGCTCGATGAATCGCGCAAGAGCCGCCAGTGTGAGCAGGTGTGCTTGCTTTGCCGCCGGGAGTAAGATGGAAAAGAAGGAGGCTCGACGTGCCCAGCGTCACAACCGTCGTTCACAGCAACCCGGAGATCCTTGGCGGGGTCCCCGTGTTCGTCGGAACGCGCGTTCCCTTCCGAAACCTGATCGACTACCTGGAAGGGGGCTACAGCCTTGAAGAGTTCCTGGACGCGTTTCCGTCCGTCTCGCACGAGCAGGCCATTGCCGCCCTTGAGGCGGCGCATGAAGCAGTAAGCGGCCGTGCGCATTCTCCTCGATGAACAACTGCCTCGCCAAAGCGCT
>JAYVMG010000057.1:0-13692 GCA_043759095.1 Acidobacteriota bacterium
TGACTCTCATTGTCTCAAGACTCAAATTGCGAATCTCTTGACGGGCTGTGTGTCTTGCACGCTCTATCTAGTTTTCAAAGAACCGACCGCAGCGCGCCAGTGACGCCCTGCCTGACATTCCGCTCGATCCCACCGCCCAGGTCTTGCCTGGATGGCCCAGCCGCCCGTCAGGCGCGGCGTGTTTAGGGGAACCTTGCGAGGTTACTATCGCCGCCTACCCTTGTCAACCTCTAAATTGCCACATCGCAAAAAAACTTACGATGAGGGCGGTTTGGTTGAGAAGGACGCCCGAAGCTAGGAACTGCTGAGTAGACCCTGGCAGATTTCCGGCGGCGCGAACTCAGAGAGTATCTCGTACCGATTCCTGTACGTCAAGTGAGCTGAATCACGAACCGTTGACGGCCACCCTTCTTGAGTAGAAACACACGGCGATCAATTGCATCCGCGCGCGTCAGCCGCGCATTCGCGTCGGCAATCTTTCGATCGTTCACGGACACGCCGCCCTGCTGCACAAGCCGCCGCGCCTCGCTCTTCGAGATGCGAATCACGCGCGCGACCACATCGACAATGCTCATACCGTTGCCGTCGAACGCCGCGCCGTCAATCGCCGTCGACGGCACATCCTCCGCAATCGCCAGCAGGCTG
Organism: Acidobacteriota bacterium; assembly: GCA_043759095.1. Lineage (GTDB taxonomy): Bacteria > Acidobacteriota > Vicinamibacteria > Vicinamibacterales > CAVVIG01 > CAVQFC01. Next base: position 646 of record JAYVMG010000057.1, read on the forward strand.
TCAGCGAGCGACGCCGCGTCAGCGACGTCGCCGGTCAGCGTAGATGCGCCGAACAGTACCGCATTCGCGGTTTCCGCGCGCGTCGCGTCTTCAGCGCCGTGCACCAGCGTCGTCACTTGATCCGCCAGCACCTGCTGCGCGTTCCGTTTTTCCGGCGCGCTCTTCACCAGCGCATCGAGGTCGTCGATGTCAGCGCGCTCGAGGAACGTGAAGAATTTCAGGTACGCGATGACGTCCCGGTCGTCGGTGTTGAGCCAGAACTGCCGGAATTCCTGCACCGGGGTTCGCGACGCGTCGAGCCAGATAGTGCCCGCTTCGGTCTTCCCGAACTTGGCGCCAGACGCCGTCGTCACCAACGGCGTGACGAGGCCGTGCGCTTTCTTCGCATGCACCTTCCGGATCAGCTCGATCCCCGCCGTGATATTCCCCCACTGATCGCTGCCGCCCATCTGCAGCGTGCAGCCGTATCGCTCGAACAACTCCAGAAAGTCGCGCGCCTGCAACAGGAGGTAGCTGAACTCCGTGTAGGAAATCCCGTCCGCGCTCTCAAGCCGGCGGTTGACCGACTCCTTCTGCAGCATGTAATTCACGGTGAAGTACTTGCCCGTGTCGCGAAGGAACCCCAGCAAGTCGAACGAAGCGAGCCAGTCGGCATTGTTCACGACCCGCGCGGGATTGTCCGGCCGATTGAAATCGAGAAACTGCGCCAACTGCGGCCGGATGCCGTCGAGGTTCGCGTTGATCTGCGCGAGGGTGAGCAGCGTACGCTCCTGCGACTTGCCGCTGGGATCGCCGATCATGCCAGTGCCGCCGCCGGCAATCGCTATCGGCGCGTGGCCGTACCGCTGCAGGCGAGCGAGCGTCACGAGGCCGAGCAGATTGCCGATGTGCAGGCTCGACGCCGTCGGGTCGAAGCCGATGTACGCCGTGACGCGTCCACCGGCGAACGCATCCGCGAGCCCATCGGTCGCGTCGTACACGAGGCCGCGCCAGGTCAACTCGTCGTAGAGATTCATGGGGTGTGTTCGTTTTACTATAACAGCCTATGACGATGACCCGCCGAGCGGTTCTCAAGGGCGCGCTCGCGGTCGGCACCGGCGCGATCGCCGGCGCGGGCACGTACGGGTATGCCTACGAGCGCCACGAACTCGCCGTCACGCGCGCCGCGGTGCCCGTCGTCGGACTGCCCGCCGCACTCGCCGGACTGCGCGTCGGCCTCGTCACCGACGTCCACCGCAGCCTCTTCGTCTCGCACGATGATGTGGCCCGCGCGGTCGACACATTGATGCAGGAAAAACCCGACCTGATCGTGCTCGGCGGCGACTACGTCACCTATGGCGATCGCGATTACGTCGGACCGTCCGCCGAGGCGCTCGCGCCGCTCTCGGCGCCGCACGGCGTCTACGGCATCCTCGGCAACCACGACGATGATCACGACATGCCTGCGGCACTTGGCCGGAACGGCGTGCAGATGCTGAAGGACGCGCGCACGCGGCTGACGATCAGGAACGAGACGGTCGATCTCGTCGGCATCCGGTTCTGGACGAAGCGGCAGGTCGACATTGCCGCGCTCACGCGCGACGCTGCGCCGATGACGATTCTGCTCTCCCACGATCCCCGGCGGCTGACGGAGGCCACAGCGCTCGGCGTGCCGCTCGTGCTGTCGGGACACACGCACGGCGGTCAGGTCGTGCTTCCGCTCATCGGCGCGATCGCCGCGCAGAAATTTCCAGTGATCGCCGGTATCGCCCGCCGCGACCGCACGACGTTGTTCGTGAGCCGAGGCGTGGGAACGATCTACGTGCCGGTGCGCATCAACTGTCCGCCCGAAGTGGCGCTGCTGACTCTTCAGCCTGCTTGAATCCGCCGAACACGGCGTGCCCCGCGTGCATCCAGACGCAGTCGACCGCCGCAAACCCGGCGTGCCGCAGCCAGACGAGATGATGAAACAGCGCTGACGGCTGATCCGATTCGTCGGGAAAGCGGAAGTGGTTCCATCGCGTCTCGACGAACCGCTGGAACAGCGCCGGCGCGCCGAGGGCCTCGGCCTGCAGCCTGGCCTGCGCGTCCCACTGATCGGCGGCGAGCCGGCGCGACGCCGGATGCTGCGGGTCGATCACATCGGCGACGAGCAGCGCGCCGCGGGGCGACAGGCGCTCGGCGGCCGCCTTGTAGAGATACTGCTTCTTGGCGTCGTTGAGGTGGTGCAGGCACAGCGACGACACGATCAGGTCGACGCTGAACATGCGATCCCACCAGTCGAGCGCGGCCACGTCAAACGCGGCCACGCGCGCACGCTCGCCGAACAGCGCCAGACGCGTCGCCGACTCGCGGCGCATCGACTCTGACCCATCGAGCGCCGTCAGCGTCGCGCTGGGAAACACGGTCAACAGTGCCTCCGCCATGCGGCCATCTCCAGATCCCAATTCCAGGATCTTCACCGGCTCACCGTAGCCGAACGGCACGGTCGACACCAGCGTCGCGATCATCTCCTCGCGCCGCGGCACCGCAACGTCAGCTAAGTCGCGGAAGTTCTGCGAATCGCTCTCGGTCCACGCGCTCACGACATCACCGCGCGGACGATGCGCCGGCCGGCGATCGACCACCCGCCGTCGAGGATTGCGCCGATCGCTTCGGGATACAGCCGATGCTCTTCAACCAGGATCCGCGCGGTCAGGCGCTCCACCGTGTCCTCGTCCAGAACCGGCACCGCCGCCTGCATCACGATCGGGCCATCGTCCAGCCCGGCATTGACGAGATGCACGGTGGCGCCGGTCACACGGACCCCGTGTTCCAGCGCCTGGCGCTGCGCATCGAGGCCGGGAAACGACGGCAACAGCGAGGGGTGAATGTTGAGGATGCGATCGGGAAAGGCGTCGAGCAACGGCCGGCCGACCAGGCGCATGAAACCGGCCAGGCACACCAGCGCGACGCCGCGCGCGAGCAGGAGGTCCGCCAGCGCCCGATCGTACGCGTCGCGGTCAGCATGATCGCGGGGGCTCACATGGACGGCGTCGATGCCTGTGTCGCGAGCCCGCTGCAGACCCTGCGCATCGGCGCGGTTCGACACGACCACGGCAATCGTCGCGTCGAGCCGGCCCTCCGCAATCGCGTCGATGATCGACTGAAGATTACTGCCACGTCCAGAGATCAGCACGCCGATCGACCGCGACCCGGATCGCGGCGTCACGCGTAGCGCACCGACCGCTCGCCAGAGACGACAAAGCCGATCCGGAACGCGTTCGGTTCGCCGCCGCGCATCAGCGTGTTGATCACGCGCTCCGCATCTCTCGACGTGCAGACGATCACCAGGCCGACGCCCATGTTGAACGCGCGAAACATCTCGTCACGCGCGATCGCGCCGTGTTTCTGCAGTAGCTGGAAAATCGGGGGAATCGTCCACGCCTGCAGATCGATGTCGGCGGCGCAGCCGTCAGGCAGCGTTCTCGGAAGGTTTTCGGTCAGGCCTCCGCCGGTGATGTGCGCCAGCCCCTTCACCCAGTCTCGCTCGATCAGCGGCCGCACCAGGTTCAGGTACGATCGATGCGGCGCCAGCAGCGCCTCACCAATCGTCGTGCCCAGTTCACTGACATACGTGTCCGGCTTCCACCCGGCCAACTCGAAGAACACGCGCCGCGCCAGCGAATAACCGTTCGTGTGCAGGCCCGCCGACGGAACCGCGATCAGCACATCGCCTGGCACGACCGCGCGTCCGTCGATCACTTTCGACTTCTCTACAGCTCCGACGATGAAGCCAGCGATGTCGTATTCGCCGTCGGCATAGAAGCCCGGCATCTCGGCGGTCTCGCCACCGATCAACGCGCAGCCGTTTTCCTTGCACGCGCGCGCAACGCCGGTGATCACTTGCTCAGCCACGTCAGGCGACAGCCGCCCGGTCGCCAGGTAGTCGAGGAAGAACAGCGGTTCCGCGCCCTGCACGAGGATGTCGTTGACGCAGTGGTTCACCAGGTCGGCGCCCACCGTGTCGTGCTTCCCCATCATGAAGGCGACTTTGAGTTTCGTACCGACGCCGTCGGCGCTCGAGACGAGCACGGGATCCTGGTATCGATCGCGATCGAAGCGGAAGAGGCCGCCGAAGGATCCGATCTCGGACAGCACACCCGGCGTGAACGTCCCGCGCGCCAGTCCGCGAATTCGCCGGACGGTTTCATTGCCCGCGTCGATGTCGACGCCAGCGGCCTTGTAGTCGCTCACGGTTTCAGCCTCGCCTCGGCATCGCGGATCCCGGCGGCGAGCCAGCCGCGTTCGTTGCTGTTGTTCGAATGGGTGTCGAGCCAGCGCAGCGCCGCAAGCCGTGCTTCGAGCGCCGGGCGATGCCGTGCGTCGACAGCCAGCGCCATGTCGGTCAGGTACAGCGCGCGCATCGCATCCGTCGCGACCAGTTGCTGGGCACGCGCGGCCACCGCATCCGGTCCGCCTGCCAACGTGACAACCTCGCCATACGCCTGGCTCGACGATCCGAACATCGTCGACACGTTGCCGTCGTACCAGCCGACGTAGCCTTCGTAGATCCCGCGCACCGACCAGGTCAGCTTGCCGTACGACTCGCCGACGTCGAGCGCCGGCGGCAGCGCGATCTCGCGCATCAGCGTGAGGACGCTCTTGCCCTCGTTCATGCCCTTCACGGTCGCGTCGTGGACGTAAAGAATCGCGTCGCGATACCGCGTCAGCTGCCGCCGGATCTCGTCGCGCCCCTTAATCGCAGGTCCATGGCTCGGCAGCACCAGTTCCGGCTCGAGCGCCAGCACGGTGTTCAACGACTCGACATAGTCCAGCGCCTTGCGCGGCTCGGTGCCGCGAAGCGTGTAGAGATTGGGAAACGATTCGTAGAAATTGTCGCCGATGAACGCGGCTTTGAACTCCTGGATCCAGACGGTCAGGTGATCCGGCGTCTCGCCCGGCGTGTGGAGCAGCTCGAACCTGACGCCGCCAAGCTCGAAGGCGTATCGATCCTCAAAGAGCACGGTCGGAGGAACCGGCGCCGCGGCAACGGCGCCCACCGCGCCCCCGCCTGCCGCTCCAAGACCGAACTGCGCCGCGTTGCTACGCGCGAAGTATCCCCGAAGGCGGAGCTGATACGCCATGAAGTCTTCGTGGAGGCGCTGCGCGATGACTTCGGTGCCCGGCTGCTTCCACTGGGCGACGCCGCCTGTGTGATCGCCGTGCGCGTGCGTCAGGATGATCGCCTTGATCGGTCCGCTGTTGATCGCTGTCAGCGCCCGCTTGTGCGCCGGCGCAGCCGCCGCGATGCTCGTATCGACGATCACGTTGCCGTCTCGGGTGACGACCATGAAGGTGTTGCTCTGCGGCACGCGCACGGCCGTCCCGCCCATCACGCCGGCAGCGCGATAGATGCCGTGACCAAGATCCTGCACGTCTGCGGTCTGCGCGAATGCGGGTCCCGCCAGCGCAAGCGCGCAGGACGCGGCAAGGCAGGTCACTCGAACTCGCATCATGTCAGTCCCCCGCGGCACGGGTCAGAAGTCCAGCTTACCGATAAGCGTCTGCATCAACACCCGTCGTGGTGAGTTGTCGGGTGATTCCCAATAGGCCCGGCGGGTGAACGCGAAGAAACGTTCCTTGTCGAGATCTTCCTCGAGCATGTCGAACCCTTCGGCCATCAGCCCGATCGCGTTCTCGCGATCGGTGTGCTTCTCGAGCATCGCCATCATGAGCGGTGTGTTCCGCAGCGCCACAGTCGCGAGCGCGAGCGACACCGGTGCGCGCATCGGATCCTTCGAGGGGATGCCGAGATCGGCCAGCGCCTGCGCCGCCTCGGCGTGGCCGGCGACGGCCAGCGCGGCCAGACCGGCGGCGGCGCCGCGCAGCAGTTCCTGGAAGCCGGCGTTCTTGTCCGAGAACTTCAGCGTGTCGACCAGATAGCTCTGGTGCGACTCGCAATTCACATCGAGCAGGCAGATGGCCGCGGCGATCGACGGCTGCGCCTGGCGCGGCGCCGTCCGCTGGATGGCGGCGAGAGTGTCCAGCGCCCGCTTGTCGCCAATCTTCCCCAACGCCAGCGCCGCATCGTCCTGCAGCGGACCGTCGAGCTTGGCGACGGCGATCAGTGCGTCGATCGCGTATTGCGCCTTGTAGTCGCCGAGCGCTTCGATGACGGCGCTGCGGAAGAAATCTTCACCGCGAGACACTTCGCGCAACAGCGACTGACGAGCGGCCGCCACGCCGGCCGGCGCCGCGGCGCCCGCAGCTACCGACGCCAACGCGCGCACGAGCGCGGGACGGACGAACTCGGCCTGCTCCTTGTCGAGCGCCGACATGAATTGCGGCGCCATCGCGCGATCGGGGTTGTGCTCGAAAAAATTATAGGCGACCGTGCGCAGACGATCGTTGGGGCTGGCCAGCGACTCGCGCATCGCGTCCAGCGTCCGCGGATCGTTGAACCCGGTCAGCAGCACGAGCGCGCGGTATCGCACGTACCCGTCCGCCTGCTCCGTCACCGCCTGCAACAGCGCCGGCACGGCCTGCGCACTGGCCGTGCGACGAACCGTGCGCGACGCCGTCGTCCGCGTGGCGTAGTCGAGATCGCCGAGCTTGAGAATGGCCGCCTGGAGTTGCGGCGCGGAGACCGTTTGCGGGGCGGTCGGTTCCTGCGCGTACAGGAAATCTCCACCACGGAGGACACAGAGGACACTGAGGATCAAAACCGGTTTGAACCTCCGCGTCCACCGTGTCCCCTGTGGTGGAGAGCTTTCCGTGGCGATCATTTCGTGACCGGATCGCCCTTGATGTCGAGTTTCAGCGCGAGCTGCAGGTGCGTCGCCTCATCCTGCGGAAACGCCACCGGATAAACGCCCGTGTAACACGACGTGCAATACGAACTGCGCTCGTTTTTGACCGCGCTCAGCATGCCATCGAGGCTCAGGTAGCCGACGCTATCCGCCTCCAGGAATTCCCGGATCTCCTCGATCGTATGCGTGGCGCCAATCAGCTCGGCTTTGCGCGGTGTGTCGACGCCGTAGAAGCAGGGCGAGATCGTCGGCGGACAGCTGATCCTGACGTGAACTTCCTTCGCGCCCGCCGCCCGCACCATCCGGACGATTTTCCGGCTCGTCGTGCCGCGCACGATCGAGTCGTCCACGAGGATGACGCGCTTGCCGGCGAGGATGCTGCGCACGGGGTTCAGCTTGACCTTCACGCCGAAGTGCCGGATCGACTGCTGCGGCTGAATGAACGTGCGCCCGACGTAGTGATTGCGAATCAGCCCCATCCGCAGCGGCACGCCGGACTCCTCGTGGTACCCCATCGCCGCGCACACCCCCGAGTCGGGCACCGGCACGACGACGTCGGCGTCGACCCTCTGCTCGCGCGCGAGGACGCGGCCGAGCTCCGTACGAACCTCGTTCACGCTGCGCCCGAACACGTAGCTGTCCGGCCTGGCGAAGTAGACGTGTTCGAAAATGCAGTGCGCCAACGGTGCGGGTGGAAACGGCTTGATCGACGTGAGTCCGTCGGCCGAAATGATCACGATCTCGCCGGGCTCGATGTCGCGCACGTACGTCGCACCAATCAAGTCCATGGCGCACGTTTCCGAGCAGACGACGTAGGCATCGTCGAGGCGGCCGAGCGCGAGCGGGCGGAAGCCGTGCGGATCGCGAACCGCGATCAGCTTATCTTTCGTCAGCATCACCAGCGAGAACGCGCCCTGCACCTGCGACACCGACTCGACGATGGCGTCCTCGACGGTCCGCCCTTTCGATCGCGCATAGAGATGCAGAATGACTTCGGTGTCGCTGCTCGACTGGAAGATCGACCCTTGCTGAACGAGGTCGTCGCGCAGTTCCCGCGCGTTGACGATGTTGCCGTTGTGGCAGAGCGCAATCTGGCCGTGCGCGCAGTCGATCAGGATCGGCTGTGCGTTCAGCAGCTTGCTCTCGCCGGCCGTGGAATAGCGCACATGGCCAATCGAGATAGGCCCGGCCAGTTTCGACAGCGTCTCGCCGTCGAAGATGTCGGCGACGTACCCCATTTCGCGCGAGATCCGCACCTGTTGCGTGTCGGACGCCGCGATGCCGGCGCTCTCCTGCCCTCGATGCTGCAGCGCGTAGAGGCCCAGGTACGTCATGTTGGCGGCCTCGGGATGACCGAAGATGCCGAAGACGCCGCATTCGTCTTTGAATTTGTCGAACATGTTGTGTCAGGCCACCCGCTGCGCGAAGTGTTTATCGATCGCCGTCGCCCACACGCGTTCAGCCTCGTCCGCTGACTGATCGATCACGATCTCCCCTGCCACCGCGATCCGGAGCCGGTTGCCGCCGGTCTGGCCAATCACCCGCGCGGGCACGCCGGCCGCCGCCGCGCGCTGCAGCGCGATCGTCACATGCTCCGGCACGACGGAGACGATCACGCGCGACGCCGTCTCGCCGAACAGCGCGGCCGCGGTGTTCATCGCCGCGTCGCGGGAGACCTGTGCGCCATCAATCGACAACTCGGCGCCGATCCCGTTCGTTTCGAAGCAGCACTCGGCGACAGTCACCGCGAGGCCGCCGTCGGAGCAATCATGCGCGGAACGCATCAGCCGCTCGCCGGCCAGCGTGACCAGCAGCGCCTGCAACTTCCGCTCGGCGTCGAGATCCAGAGCAGGCGGCACGCCACGCACCAGATCATGCATCACCTTGAGGTACTCGCTGCCGCCTAACTCGCCGCGGCCCTCGCCCAGAAGAACGATGGCGTCGCCCGACTCCTGGAATCTGCGGCTGACGACGTGATCGGCGTGTTCCAGCAGGCCGACCACGCCAATGGTCGGCGTCGGATAGATCGCCTTGCCGTCGGTCTCGTTGTACAGGCTGACGTTGCCCCCGGTGATCGGCACGTCGAGTGCTCGGCAGGCCTCGCCGATCCCCTCGACCGCCTTCCCGAACTGCCACATGATCCCCGGGCGCTCCGGGTTGCCGAAGTTCAGGCAGTTGGTCGCCGCGAGAGGACGCGCGCCCGAACACGCGACGTTGCGCGCGGCTTCCGCCACCGCGAGCATCGCGCCGAGGCGCGGATCCAGATAGCAGTACCGGCCGTTGCCGTCGACCGACATCGCCAGCGCGCGGTCGGTGCCCTTGATGCGCACGACGCCCGCACCAAGGCCGGGCATGTTGATCGTGTTCGTGCGCACCATGTGGTCGTACTGCCGGTAGATCCACTTCTTGCTGGCGATCGTCGGCGAGCCGAGGATCGACCGCAGCGTGGCGTTCTGATCCGAAGGCGCCGCCATCGCATCGAGATCGATCTGGCGCGCCTCGCGCAGATACTCGGGCTCGCTCATCGGACGGTGATACACCGGCGCTTCGTCGGTGAGAGCGCGATTGGGAATCTCCGCGACGACCACACCGCGTTCCTTCACCCGAAGCAGGCCATCGTCGGTCACGTGGCCGATACGCACGGCGTGCAGATCCCATTTTTCGAAGATCCGCTCGACCTCGGCTTCGCGTCCCTGCTTCGCCACCAGCAGCATGCGCTCCTGCGATTCGGAGAGCATGATTTCGTACGGCGTCATGCCGGTTTCGCGTTGCGGCACAAGCGAGACGTCGATCTCGACGCCGGCGCCGCCGCGTGATCCCATCTCGGTCGTCGAGCAGGTCAGCCCTGCAGCGCCCATGTCCTGGATGCCAATGAGCGCGTCGGTCTGCATCACCTCGAGGCACGCCTCGAGCAGCAGTTTCTCCATGAACGGATCGCCGACCTGCACCGCAGGACGTTTCTCCGCCGACTTGTCGTCGAACTCCGCCGAGGCCATGGTCGCGCCGTGAATGCCGTCACGGCCAGTCTTTGCGCCGACGTAATAGACCGCGTTGCCGACGCCCGACGCGACACCCTTGATGATGTCGGAGTGTTTCGCGATGCCGAGACAGAAGACGTTGACGAGGGGGTTGCCGGCGTAGGTCGGCTCGAACACGATTTCGCCGCCGATGGTCGGGATGCCGATGCTGTTGCCGTAGCCGGCGATGCCGGCGACGACGCCCTCCAGCAGGCGTCGCGTGCCCGGCGCATCGAGCGCGCCAAAGCGCAACGAATTGAGCAGCGCGATCGGGCGCGCACCCATCGTGAAGATATCGCGGATGATGCCGCCGACGCCGGTCGCGGCGCCTTGATACGGCTCGATGAACGACGGGTGGTTGTGCGATTCGATCTTGAAGACCGCCGCGAGGCCTTCGCCGATATCCACGGCGCCGGCATTTTCGCCAGGGCCCTGCAGCACTTGCGGCCCTTCGGTCGGCAACGTGCGCAGGTGGACGCGCGAACTCTTGTAGCTGCAGTGCTCCGACCACATCACCGAGAAGATGCCGAGTTCGGTGAGGTTCGGCTCGCGGCCCATGAACGCGAGAATGCGCTCGTACTCGTCGGGCTTCACGCCGTGACGTTCGAGAACCTTGGCGTCGATCATCGTTGTAACGCGAGGCTGTCGGCCGAGCGGAACGCCCGGACGATGGAGTCAAAGATCACGCGGCCATCCACGCCGCCTAGCAGCGCCTCGCACGCCCGCTCGGGGTGCGGCATCATGCCGACAACATTGCGCGCGTCATTGCACAGCGCGGCAATCGCGTTCACCGATCCGTTCGGGCTCCACACTTCATCGACGCGGCCCTGCGGATCGGTGTAGCGGAGGATCACCTGGTGATTAGCTTCGATCGTCTTCAGCATCTCGGGCGACGCGAAGTAGTTACCCTCGCCGTGGCCGATCGGCATCCTCAGGACCTGACCCGCAGTCGCGGCGCTCGTGAACGGGGTGTCGGTCTGTTCGACGCGCAGATACACGTGTTCGCAGCGGTACTTCAGACCCTTGTTGCGCAGCATCGCGCCCGGCAACAGCCCGGCCTCGAGGAGAATCTGGAAACCGTTGCAGATGCCGAGGACCGGTCCGCCGCGCTCGGCAAACGCCCGCACCGGCGCCATGATCGGCGAGAAGCGCGCCATCGCCCCGGTGCGCAGGTAATCACCGTGCGCGAAACCGCCCGGCAGGATCAGCACGTCGGCGCCCTTCAAGTCGGCATCCTTGTGCCAGAGATACTCGGCGTCCTGGCCGAACACGTCTCGCGCCGCATACAGCGCGTCCTCGTCGCAGTTGCTTCCGGGAAACACGACGATGCCGAATCTCATGATCAGTCCACCTCGATGCGGTAGCTCTCGATCACCGGGTTCGCCAGGACCTTGTCCGCCACCTCCGCGGCCAGCTTCTCGGCGTGGGCGCGTTCGGTGGTCGCCAGATCCAGCTCGAAATATTTTCCCTGCCGCACGTCTGCGACATCCTGATAGCCGAGCGACTGCAGCGCGTCGACGATGGTGCGGCCCTGGGGATCGAACACTGATTTCTTCAACGTGACAAAAACGCGCGCGCGCATGCGTTAGGCCCTCACCGGGTGGAAGACGCGATCGAAGATGTGGTCCACATGTTTCAACTGCTCGTCGAGGTCGAAGGCGCGCTCGATCTCGGCGGGCGGCAGCGCGCGCGTGACGTCGGGGTCGGCAAGCAGCAACGTCTTGAAGTCGAGCTGCTCGGCAAACGAGCGCATGGCGTTGCGTTGCACCCACTCGTACGCCTGCTCGCGCGAGATGCCCTTCTTGGCCAGCTCGAGCAGCACGGTGCCGGAGAACACGACGCCGCGCGATCGGTTCAGGTTCTCGCGCATGCGATCGGTGTTGACGACCATGCCGCGCACGATGCGGGTCATGCGGCGCAGCATGTGATCGAGCGCGATGAAACTGTCCGGCAGAATCACGCGCTCCACCGAGGAGTGCGAGATGTCGCGCTCGTGCCACAGCGCGATGTTCTCGAACGCCGCGTGGGCGTTGCCACGCAGCAACCGCGCCAGGCCGACGATCTGCTCGGCGCCGATGGGGTTGCGCTTGTGCGGCATCGCCGACGAGCCCTTCTGCCCCTTGTCGAACGGCTCCTCGACCTCGCCGATTTCCGTCTTCTGCAGGCCGCGCACTTCGAGCGCGAACTTCTCGAGAGAGGCTCCGGTAATTGCGATCGCCGACAGCAGCTCGGCGTGACGGTCGCGCTGAATGACCTGGGATGCGACCGGCGCGGCTTCAAGCCCGAGGCGACGACAGACGTCTTCTTCAATCTGCGGCGGAAGGTGTCCGAACGTGCCGACGGCGCCCGACAGCTTGCCGACGCTGACCACCGCGCGCGCGCGGCGGATACGCTCGACGTCGCGGCCGACTTCGGCATACCACAGCGCCAGCTTCAACCCGAAGGTCATCGGCTCGGCGTGGACACCGTGGGTGCGACCGATCATCGGCGTCCGCCGGTGCTCGGCGGCGCGATCGCGAATCGCTTCCGCCAAGCCGTCGAGGTCCTTCAGCAGGACGTCGCACGCCTCGCGCATCTGCAGCGCCTGCGCCGTGTCGATGACGTCGGAGGAGGTGAGGCCGAAGTGCAGCCAGCGCGCCGACGGCCCGACCTTCTCGGCGACTGCCGTGGTGAAGGCGATCACGTCGTGCTGGGTGACCTGTTCGATTTCTTCGATGCGCGCGATGTCGAACGCGCCCCGCTCGCGGATGTCGCGCGCCGCGTCAGGCGGCACGATGCCGGCCGCCGCCATGGCTTCGGCGGCGGCGGTCTCTACAAGCAACCAGGTTTCGTACCGGCGCTGGTCGCTCCAGATCCGCCCCATGTCAGGGTGGGTGTAGCGAGGAATCATCTGATCGAGATCGACTAATCGAGGTCGAGTCGTTCGACCGGGATCTGCAAGCCGTTCACGTTGCCGAGCACCGTCGCCGCCAGCGAACCGTTCCCAAACAGATCGGACGCCACTCTCTGCACGTCCTCCGTCGTGACGCGCTCGATGCCGAGGAGCGTTTCGTCGAGCCCGAACTGGCGATCGAAGTAGATCTCCTGGCGCGCCAGATGCGACATGCGGCTCGCGGTGTTCTCGAGGCTCAGCATCAGGCTGCCCTTGAGGTGGTCCTTCGAGCGCTGCAGCTCGGCGCCGGGCACCGGCGCGCTCTTGACGGCGCGCAGTTCCTCGACGCAGAGATCGATCACTTCACCGACCGCCTCGTTCGAGCAGC
>JAYVMG010000058.1:0-1940 GCA_043759095.1 Acidobacteriota bacterium
ATCGCGTCGACGAACGGCGCAATCAGGACGCCTTTCGAGTCCGGTAGCGCCGACCGTTCGATGGATGTCCAGGACGCGCCAGGATCACGGCTCGTCTGCAGGCGCGCGCCGCGGTCGTCATGGATGAAGGTCGCGCGGGTCCCGAACACCCGCAGCATGTGCTGGTGCGCGTGGACCGCGCCGAAATTTGCCGTGATGCGTCCGATGAGGCCGGACTCGAAGGAGTACGTCGCCGCCTGAAAATCATGATAGCGGAACGCCGTGCCTCGCGTCGCGACAGCGCTGCCGACCGACGTCACCGAGACCGGACGCTGCCCCGTCAGCCAGATCATCAGGTCCACCAGATGAATGCCGCCGCCCTGCATCACCGAGTAGTCACGGACGTCCTTGCGCCACCCCTCCGTGATCTTGCGGAGCCGCCCATAGAGATAGTCGCCGTCGATGGCGTACACCTCGCCGAGTTCGCCGGCTGTAACCGCATCGCGGAGCCACTGATACAGGGGCGCGCCGCGCAGCACGAGATTGGCGGCGAGGTGACACCCGCTCTGTGACCACGCGGCCTTGATGCGGGTCAGCTCGTCGAACGATCGGCACAGCGGCTTCTCGACGAAGACGTGCTTTCCCGCGCCGAGCGCCGCCAGCGTCTGCCCGCAGTGCGCATCGTCGTAGCTGGCCAATGTGATGATCTGCACATCGCCGTCTGTCAGGATGTCCTCGAAGCGCGACGCCGCTCGCGCGCTGAGTTCGGCCGCGAGCCGGGAGGCTTTTTCCGGATCCAGGTCGTAGACCCAGCGAAGCGCGCAGCGCGGGTTGGCTGCCAGCGCTCTCGCATGCTGCTCGCCGACGCCCAGGCCAACGGTTGCCGCGCCAACGTCCGTGCCGGCCGTCATGCGAACGTCACCAGCGGGACGTCTCCCCGCTCGAACATCTGCTCGATACGCGCGAGATCCTCCGGCGAATCGACCGCGAGCGACATGTCGGCATATCGCGCATCGCCGGCGCTCACGTTGCGAATCGCGAAGCGATCGGGATGCGCATAAAAGCAGGTTGTCACATGTTCGCGGTCGTGCTCAGACAGCCCGGCCATGTCGATCAACTCGAAGGCCTCGGCCTTGACCACTTCAACGCTCCACCCCTTGGGAAACGTGCGCGGGTGCACGTTGGTGACGATGTCGGCGCCTTCCGCCGGCGTGTCCAGCATGCGCTGGAGCAGAGACGGAGGAAGCAGCGGACTGTCCGCGCTCAGTCGCACGAAACGGTCGCACGGCATCTGCTCGAGTGCTCGCCTGAACCGGGCGAAGACATCGTCGAGGGGACCTCGACACACCGGCACGTCGAGGCCCTCGGCAAACTCGGCGATCTTCGCGTCGCTCTCGTCAGTGCTGGTCAGGATGGCCACGGATGCCGCGGGCACGACCGACAAGACGGCGTCCAGCACGCGCTGAAGAATGGGCCGGCCCGAGAACGGCACGAGAACTTTTCCCGGGAATCGCCGGGAGCTCATGCGTGCCTGAATGAAGATCCGCGTCATTGCCCCGGCTGCTGACGCGACGGCGGCCGCATCTCCCAGGTCCGGCCGCCTTGTCCGACCAGGTGTTTGGTTTCGAACCAAAGACGCTCGCCTGCCATCTGCATCTCGGGGTGCGTGAGCGCCGGGGGTTCGGGCGCATTGAAACGCTCGAAGAAACGCCCGTACGGCAGGCCCCGGTACGACGGCGGACCCTGACGTGCCGGGAGCCCGCGGTCCGCGGCCAGATCCTCGGCGCTGGCGAGCCCTCCGTCCGCCGCGTGAAAGATCACGCGATTGGTCACGTCCGCCGCGCGCCACCGTCCGCCGATCTGCACCAGGGACAACGTCAACTCAGGCCGCGGGCCAATGAAGATCCAATACGCGCGGACCCCGGCGTAGGCCAGCAACGTCGTGAACACCGACGCCTGCT
>JAYVMG010000059.1:0-5203 GCA_043759095.1 Acidobacteriota bacterium
CCTTGGTGATGTGAAACACGTCGATCGCCTTCTGCCCTTCGGTCGAAATCAGCACCAGATCCACTTCGCAGCCGTGGATCGACATCAGGCGGCTCACCCGATGCAGCAGGCCCAACGTGTTGCTCGCGATGATATCGACAATCGTATAGCGAGCCGACGAATGACTGTCCGCGTGCACCGTCGGGACGCTCCTCGGCACGACGCGCTGCAGTACGCCGCGTTCGCGCGCGCGCAGCCGGGCGGTGATGTCTGAGCGGCCGCGGACCACGTCTTCGAGCTCGTGCAGAAACTGTTCGCGCGAATCCGGATTCAACTCGAAGAACCGATCCTGGTCGGTGAACCGGAACACGTCGAGAACCAGACCGTTCGGATTCGTCAACGCGTGGCCCCGCAGGATGTCCATCCCGTACGACGACAGCAGGCCGCAGAGATTCGAGAAGAGAAACGCTTTGTCGAGCGTGACGACCGTGAGCTCCCACACGGAATCCCGGCGATCGAGCGAGACGTGCACCTCGTCCGGATGGATGTCGCGCGAGAGCCGGACGTGATCATAGATGGCGCCTTCGCTGAACAGCTGCAGATACCGCTTCGGCAGACCCGCGAGAAATCGGCCGATTTCCAGATCCGAGACGTCCGCGGGCCGATTCGCCAACAGACCCGCAAGCCCCGGCACGTTCTGCTCGATCAGATCGTCGCCGTAGCCGATCGTCAGCGCGTTGTACGTGTCGATGTAGAGACGCCAGAGCAATTCTTCCCGCCAGGGCGTCATCGTTTCAGGACTGACGGCCGCGACGTCTGCGAGCGTCAGGAGGCACAGCATCTTCAGCCGCTCCTCCGTCCCCACCAGCGCCGCCAGTTGCTTGACGACCTCCGGATCTTCCGTATCGCGCCGGAACGCCACGATCGACATGCGGAGATGGTTGCCGATCAGAAACTCGACGGTGTCGCGCGACTCGCGCGGCAGATCGAGGCGCGCGAGCATGTGCTGCGCCATCCGCACGCTCTCCACCGTGTGGTCATCGTCACGCCATTTACCGACGTCGTGATACAGGAGGGCCAGCACCAGTAGTTCCGGCGACGGCAGATCGACCAGGAGCGACGCGAACCGCGCCTGGCTTGGCGTGGGCGGCGACGCCAGCCGCTCCAGGTTCCGAATCGTCAGGAGCGTGTGCTCGTCCACCGTGTACTTGTGGTAGAAGTCGCGGACCACACGCGATGCGATTGCCTGAAACTCCGGGAACATCCGGCCGAGCAACCCGCAGTCGTGCATCTCTGACAGCCGCGCATAGAGTCCCGGTTTCGGTCGCAGGCACGCGACGACCGCCGCGCGGCGGGACGCTGACGGAAAAAAGTCTTCGGCGGCGCACTCGCTGATGTGCTGACTGATCCAGACCAGCGCCTCGTCTCTCACGGGCTCGCCGAGATCGATGGCTGCCTGAAACAGATCGAGCCACGTCTCCGGCCGGACGGCGGCGTCCTGCACGTCGAGAAAACCGATGCCATCACGCGATCGCACGAGATTGGGTCCGACCGGGGTCGGCGCCATTTTGCGCGCACGCTCCAGCGCGCGGGCCACAGCGCGAGCGTGGCGGAAATAGTCGCCCATCAGACGTTCGACGCGCTGTTGCGGCTGGGAACCGGGATACCCGAGCGCCTCCGCCGCCTTCTCCTGCAGATCGTGGCCGAGGACGTTGTGATTGCGCTTCGCTTCCAGATGCAGGACCGAACGCACGCGTAACAGAAAATCTTCGGCCTCGTCGAGACGCGCGCGATCGGCCGCGGTCAGCCCGAGCCACGACGGATCGGTGATCCGCCCGAGCGTACGGAGCGCGGTCAGATCGCGCAATCCGCCCGGCGCATCTTTGACGTCCGGCTCGAGCTGGTAGAGCGTGTCGTTGAAGGGCGCATGCCGTTGCGAGGCCAGCTGCTGCAACGCATCGAGGAGATACGCATGCGTGTCCCAACGCCGCACCAGACCGATGACGCGCTCGAACAGCGCGCGATCGCCCGCCACTGGCCGCGCATCAACGAGCGCGAGGAAGAATTCGGGATTGTCGCGCTCGAGGGTCGCGAATTCGTCGACCTCACGCACCTGATGACCGACGGCAAGGCCAAGGTCCCACAGCGGATGGAGCACCGCCGTCAGAAACCGTTCGTCCGCAGCCTGGATCGGTCCGCCGACCACCAGCAGGATATCGACATCAGAGTGCAGACACAGGTGCCGGCGGCCGTAGCCCCCGAGCGCCACCACCGCGATCGCATGAGCCGGCGCGGGCGCATCCGCGCACAGACGCTGAAGCAGCGCATCGACGCGCCCGGCATAACGCTCGACCGCCGCCCGGCCACCCTGCCCGCGCATCGACTGGTCGGCCAGCTCGCGCCGCGCGTTGGCAAGTAGCGACGCCGGGGTCGGCTCGCGAGGATTGGGAAGTACGTCCATCAGCTCAACAGACACTACGGCTTCGAGTGGATCGAGTAAAGCCGATCCAGTCTTCATGTAGAAATCGCACAAGTTATGACAAATTCTAACATCCGATGACCGTAAGATTGCGAATCGTCTGCCGTTCTCTACAGATTCTGCACGATTCTGATATCATCAAACTCGACCATCTGGAGGCTGTTTCGAATGACACTGGACTCGGTACGGAGCACGACGAAGCGGATTCGGGAATTCTCGGCCGTGCCGTTCGTTCTGGTCGCCTCGGTCAGCCTGCTGGGCGTGTTCTTCCGGCCCGCGCCGCAAGCCGTGACCGGCGGCCCCATCAACGCGGGCGATACCGCCTGGATGCTGACGGCGACCGCGCTCGTGCTGCTGATGACGCCGGGCCTCTCGTTCTTCTACGGCGGCATGGTCCGCGCGAAAAACGTCGTCTCGACGATGCTGCAGAGTTTCGTCGCGATGGGCGTCATCAGTCTGCTCTGGATCGTCGTCGGTTTCAGCCTGGCGTTCGGCAACAGCTTTCACGGCCTGATTGGCGACCCGCGCACGTTCTTCATGTTCACGCGCGTCGGGGCGCTCACGCATCCCGATCTCGCGCCCACGATTCCGTTGATCGTCTTCGCGCTGTTCCAGTTGAAGTTCGCGATCATCACGCCGGCGCTGATCACCGGATCGTTCGCCGAGCGCGTGCGGTTCTCCAGCTATCTGCTGTTCATGTGCCTGTTCAGCATCTTCATCTACTCGCCGCTGGCTCACTGGACGTGGCATCCCGACGGTTTCCTGCACAAGCTGGGCGTGCTCGACTTCGCGGGCGGGACCGTTGTCCACATGTCCGCGGGGTTTGCGGCGCTGGCCGGCGCGATCGTGCTCGGACGCCGCGGCACGCACGAGGCCGGTGAATCGCATATCCCGGCCAACATCCCGTTCGTGATCCTCGGCACCGGTCTGCTGTGGTTCGGCTGGTTCGGCTTCAACGCGGGTTCGGCGCTTGGCGCGTCCGGACAGGCGGCCATGGCGTTTGCCACGACCAACACCGCGTCGGCATCCGCTGCCATCGCGTGGATTTTCTTCGACCGGATGCGCGGCCAGAAGCCGTCAGCGCTCGGCGCGTGTGTCGGCGCGGTGGTGGGCCTGGTGGCCATCACGCCGGCGGCCGGCTACGTCAGCATCGGCGAGAGCATCTTCATCGGCACGGTCGCCAGTGTGATCTCGAATCTGATGGTGCACTGGAAGAACTCGTCCGCGCTCGACGACACGCTCGACGTCTTCCCGTGCCATGGCGTCGGCGGAATGGTCGGCATGCTGATGACGGGCTTCTTTGCGAAGGACGTCGGCCTGACATCCGGCCACGCGACAACGTTCCTGATCCACTGCGGGGCGCTGGTGTTCGTCGCGGCGTTCTCGTTCTGCGGCTCGTGGATGCTCTACAAAGTGACTGACTTGATCATCCCGCTGCGCGTCTCGCCAGAGCAGGAAGAGATCGGGCTCGACCTCAGTCAGCACGGCGAGATCATGCAGGACACGGGGCCGAGTTCCGCGCTGCCGTTCCTCGGGCGATAGATTCTCAAATCTAAGGATTTACCTGGATCCTTGGTTGCCTCCGGTCGTCAAGGCTGTTCCAGGTCGATCCGCCGCTGCTCGAGTCGGTCCAGGATCTCCGGCGCTTCCTTCAGTTCCACGAGCGGGGCGAGCTGCCGGCGAATGTGATCCCAATCAATCGTGCCGCGTTGTCGGATGAGGATGCCGTCCACGTCCACCCAATCCTTGGGACGGTCCGCGAAGGCTTTGAGCACGACAAGATCTTCGGCCGAGCACGTTCGCAGAGCTACATCGGGAGGATACGTGAAGAGGCTCGAACGGCTCACGGCCAGTTCCTCAAACGGCAAGCCGCCGAGTGCGATGTCGAGTCCAACCCCTGAGGACGCTTTCAAGAGCAAGACACGCTTGTCGCGGGCGAACTCCATCGCGTGGTCGATTCGCGGTTCGAAGTGCGCGAGCAGAGTCGATACGAAGCGCGCTTCGTCAGTGAAGCCCGTCAGAAGCGTGAGATCGACATCCACCGTTTCGCGAGGCTCGCCCCACCGTTGGACCGCGAGGCCGCCGATGAAGCAATACCCCCAGTGTTCGGATTCACACACGTCCTGAAGCGCAGCCGCCGCACGGATGACTTCATTCAAGGCCGAGGCATCCGCTGAAAGACACGTTGTTGTTCGATAAGCCCAGAGGTGAGTTTCGGTGCGCGAGGTGCGACGCGGTAGTCCGCCGGACCGCAGAGCAAGCTGATCGCGGTATACGGATCAAGCTCGCGAAGCTCGCGACGCCGTAATCGCTCCAGATCGGGCGCCGCATCCTTCCACGCGTTGACCCATCGTCGGCCGAGAGCGAGCTGCTCCGGTGTCCAACTGGCGAGCGCGGAAGGTCGGGTGGCCACGACGTGATCTTAGCCTGAGTTCGGCGCCCCGCCTCTACAGGGATCGCGCCCAGTGCCTCCGCGAATCGGGAGGCGATTAAGCAACCGGCGATAGAACTGCCACTTGGGCATGCAGCGGTCCATCAGCGCGACGAATCTGGCGTTGTGGGTCGGCTCCAGGAGGTGGACGAGTTCGTGTACGACGATGTATTCCAGACACTCCGCTGGCTTTTTCGCCAGCTCGGTGTTCAGACGAATCGTGCGCGACTGGTGATTGCAGCTTCCCCACCGGGTCTTCATGGATTGCACGAAGAACCGCTCCACGTTGACGTCCAGCCTCGGTTGCCACCGGG
>JAYVMG010000060.1:0-13672 GCA_043759095.1 Acidobacteriota bacterium
CCGTAGTTGCGCCCTGGCAAGTGCGCGAGGATCGCCCGGCCGGTGTCGCGCTGGAAGCGCGCGGTCAGCCGCAGCGTGGCGATCTTCCCCGCCTTCGCATCGGCGATGACCTTCGCGCCGTTGACGCGATCGAGCGTGAGCGTCGGACAGTTGACGTAGGCCGCGCCCAGCCCCGCGCGTCCGTCAGGCGTGTAGACGCTGCGTTGCGCCAGCCCGAACGCGGCGCCCGGCGACAAGTCGTAGACGACGACGATGCCAGCGGCGTGGCCCTTGATGCCGGCGGCCGCAAAGCGGTTCAGTTGACTCCAGACCCAGCGGCTGTGAAACGACGTCGTCACGCTGGTCGGCGGCGGCGTGAACAACGGCGCCCATTTCCCTGGCGATCGCCATTCGTAGTCGGTAAGCGTGTAGTTGTCGAGGAACGAGTTCGAATACGGCGGCGCAGGCTGCGGTGCCGTCTGACACACCAGAATCCTTCCGGCGATGTCGCTGTCACCTGGCGGATTAGCCGGATCGTAGAAGATCATCCGCGCCATGATGCCGTCGGGCGGCGTGAAGCCGGACGTCATCCCGTAGGACGCGACGACCGGCACCGGCGTGCCGTTCGTGACGAGCTGTTCGACGGCTTTCCCGGAGCCGTGCAGATGCGTGCTGCGATCCGGCCAGTCGTCGACGATGTAGTGGTCGTACGGAATGTCGACGTAGTCGAGATCGACGGCGCCGAACTCCGGCATCTTCGATTCGAGAAACGCGGTGAAACGCTTCCAGCCCGCGCTGCCCGCGTAGGTCGGCCCGCACTGGCTCTTGAACACGTGCCAGTCCCAGGCCTGATCGGGCGTGATCATGAGCCGTTGATTGATTCCTGGAACGCGGCTCTGCCCCCACAGCGACCGGCGGGACAGGACCGTCCCGGCCGTCACTGCCGCGGCAGATTTGAGGAACGTTCGGCGTGAGTTTCCCGTCTTCATCGCACTCCTCCTGACGCGAGGATCCGCTTCAACTCTTCCGTCTTTGCTTCGCGCGTGAAGCGTGTCAGGCGGTCCGCGCCCTGCGCGAAGGCCTCGGGCAGAAACTTGATCGAGATGTCTCGATCCGGTCTGGTATCGCGGGCACGATACACCTGCCTCATGCCGCCTTCGCCGATCGGCGCGGTGATGTCGTAGACGCCGAGACGGGTGCCGGGAGAGAGAGGCAAGTGGCCGGAAGTATAGCGGTTAGCGTCGCACGGACGCGATCAATACGGCGATCTGTTTACCGATTCAAATCCGGCGCCTCCATAGGCCCCCCCAGGCGCGGTCGCTCTACACTTTGCGACAAGTGAGGAGTAATCTCCGTGTCAGCCGCATCACCGCCGGTGTTGAGTGGGCGTCCGCCCGCGCAATCTACGACAGATTCAGCCCGTGTTCCATCACCAACCGCGGTCCGCGATCGGGATCCTGCTCCACGCGCTCTCGTGATTGAACAACATCGTGTCGCGGGCGCTGGCGGAATAAGCCAACAATCGACTTGGGGGCTCGCGTAGCATCATCGTCGCCATGGCACTTTGCATTCACAGCTTGGTCGACAGCCTCGTATCGCAATCGGCCCGGCGAATGCGACTTGTCATGCCTTGACTGCTTCGATTACCGACAGCGGGCTCTTCGTTCCAATGACCCGCGACAGCCGGAATCCCGCGTTCTGGAGGAGGCTCATAAATTCGGTTTTGGTGCGCTCTCGGCCGCGTGGTGTGAGGACGAGCATTTCTAGATCGAGCAGTTTGCCGTAGTGCGGCACGTTACCGGGTGGCACCACCGGGTCGACGATTAATACCTTGCCTCGCGGCCCGAGCGCGCGATGGCACGACTGTAGGATTCGCGTGGCCGATTCGTCGTCCCAGTCGTGGACGATGTGCTTCAGAACGATTGCGTCGGCGCCGGACGGCAGTTCCTTGAAAAAATCGCCGTTTTCGATCCGGACTCTGGCCGTCACGCCGGCACGGGCAAACGTCGCGGCGGCGCCTGCGACCACATGCGGAAGATCGAACAGCACGCCGCGCATCGTCTTGTGTCGGCGTAGGATCGTCCCCAACAGCAAACCGTGTCCGCCAGCGACGTCCATCACCGTTTTTGCCCCTTTGAAGTCGTACGCGTCGCACGTCGCGGACGCCTCTCTGGCGCTAATCGACGTCATCGCTGCGTCAAAAACGGCGGCGGTTTCCGGATGGCCCGAGAGATACTCGAAGATGGGCGCGCCAAATACGGCGTCGAAGGCAGGCAGTCCGGTCTTCACGCTGTAGTCCAGCCGGCCCCACGGCCGCCACGTGCTGTCGTGAGCGGTAAACAGCGCGTACCCCGCCACGCTTTCGGGGTGATCGCGCCGAAGGAACTGTCCCATGGGCGTCAGCTTGAACCGCCGGTCGGCGCTTTCAGCGAACACGCCAACGCTCGCGAGCGCTCGTAACAAGCGATAGAGACCGTCTTCTGAAACCCGGGCGGTGCGGGCGATGTCGCTACAGCGCCGCGCTCCGTTCCGAAGCTGATCGGCGACGCCGATCGCGACAACGGTACCGAGCGCCTGACTGATCCACTTGCCGATAACCATTTGAAAGAGGACGTCAGGCGGTTTAAGAGCTGACATCCGGTTCGGTCGCTGCTTGCGCATACGTCTCCTTTAGTTTGCGATCGAGTCGGCCGACATATCGCTGAGCCTCGCGGCGATCACCTCGACGTCCCTCGAGCGGATGTCGGGAACGCGATAGATGCCGCTTACAGTTCGCCCAACAAGGCGGCGCGGGGTGATTCGCATGAGGTGTGTCGCTCCGTAAAGGGCGCAACTGTCCGAGCGAGAGTCGGTACCGCGTGCTGCGCGCGTGTTCGAATCCGGGTGGCCCTGAGCCGCGCATTGTATCCAAGTTGTCTTCATACGAAGCAGATAAAATCCACTTGTCCGCACGCTTGGCCACTTCCACGGCCACTCTCCGGGGCATCGTCTGCGTGGGCGAAGCAGTCCGGAGTGACTCTGCGAGACCGTTGCACGATGGTAGTCCATTGGACTATATTCGCCGAGTGTCGATTCCCGTTCTCGTCACAGTAGTGGAGACGCCCGAATTCATCGCGCGAATCGCCAAACTGATGCCGGACCAGGATCGGCAGGAACCGGTCGACGATTTGGCCCGACACCCGAGTGCGGGCGACCTCATGCCGGGCGCAGGTGGTGTTCGAAAGCTGCGGTGGAAACTGCTCACGACCTTCGCGAAGAATGAACGAAGACCTCTCCCAGCAAGACCGCAATGCCTTGCGCGGACTCACCAAGCTGTTGAGCGAGACCTATAGGGGGAAAAAGCGATGAGCTCGAAGCGCGACTACCGCGTTCATGTGCCCACGCACGTGGATGTGAAGGCCATCCGCACGAAACTGGGGATGACGCAGCAGTCGTTTGCTGCCCGCTTCGGCTTCAGCGTCAACACCCTGCGACATTGGGAGCAGGGCATCCGCGAGCCCGAAGGGCCGACGCGCGCGTACTTGCTCGTGATCGATCGCGCGCCGCTAGTCGTGCAGAAAGCGCTCCGCATCGCCAGACGCCAGCCGAATGGAGCGATGCCGCGGCGTGTCAACGACGAGATCATCGCGTTCGCGTTGCCGAAAAAATGATGCATTCAGCGACACTGGTATGATGCGCACAATTCGTCAACGAGGAGAGCGTAATGAACAAGACCATGATTGTGGCGGTGCTTGCTGCGGGCGTGATGTTCGGGTACTCCGGCCGGGCGTGGACGCAGACGGATCAGAAGCTGCCCGTGGCCGGCTATGCCCCGGCGAAAGACATTCCCGGCGCCCACGAGCTGCCGAATCCCGATGTCGACTACAAAGTGGTGTTCTCCGTGGCGGCGGTCGCGAAACCCGACGAGATCCACCCCATGCTGAAGACCATCGCGCTCTACCTGAACACGCTCGCCCACAACGGCGTGCCGGCCGGCCATCGGCACATCGCTGCCGTCTTCCACCAGGGCGGCGGCGACGCCGTGCTCGCTAACGACGTGTACAAGGCGCGCCACGACGGCACGAACAATCCGAACATCGCGCTGCTCCACGAGCTGAAACAGGCGGGCGTCGAACTTCGCGTCTGCGGACAGGGGCTGCTCGGCAAGAAGCTCGACCCGAAAGACGTGCTGCCCGACGTCCAGGTGGACCTCTGGGCGATGACGACGATGGTCAACCTGCAGCTGCGGGGCTACGTCCGTATCGGCGGCTAGCGGCTGGGCGCCGAGCATAGGTCTGGCGTGTTGAACAGTGGACGGGGACTCTTCACGCGGTCCGTCGTTGCCGTCAGGGTCGTATTGTCCGTTGGGCGGCGTCACGCCGAGTGCGCCCTGCGGCACGAGCATCCGGAACCGCTTGCCGTCGGCACTGGCTGGAAACGTTGACCCGACTCAAACGCGGAGGTTCACCGCCGCAGGTTGATGCTCACGATCCCCCATCATTCCAGATACTCGTCACGCTTTTCGGCGGGCCGCCCAGTTCAAGACGCGGTCCATGCGCATCACCGAGGCACGCACCGGCGCTGAGGCTCATCGCTTCGCCACCGGCGCGATGCGGCGCAATTCGTCGAAGAAGTTGAAGAGGAACGTGACCTTGTCCTGCTTCACGCCGGGAGTGTTCTCAACGGCCGTGACCGCGATCCGCGTGCCGTCAGGGTGCAGATCGAACCTCCGGCCCCCACGCACCGCGTGGCGCCCCTCGGACCAGAGCCGCGGTTTCTCGGCACGGAACGAGGCGCTCTCCGCCACATAAGGGGCGACCATGATCTGTCCGTTGAGTGTCGCGAAGAGAAGTTCGCGTTTGGTCCGCGACCAAGTCGGAGTGACGGCGCCGTCCGTCGAGATCTGCCACTTGCTGCCCGGCCCTGGGAACGGCCGCACGAACACTTCAGGACGTCCGGTTTCGTCCGAACCATAGGCGAGCCACCGCCCATCCGGCGAGAACATCGGCTCGCGTTCCTGAAACGGGCTGTTCAGGAAGACGCGGGGTTTCCCGGGCTTCCAGCCCGACACTTCGTCCCCTGCCATCGGCAGGATCATGAGGTCCCAACTCGTAGCCGGTGTCTGCTCCTCGAACGCCAGGAGCGTGCCGCTCGGATGCCACGAGGCGGGCTGCTGCAGGTTTGGGCTCTGCGTGAGCCGCTGCGCTTCCCCGGTCCCATCGGCCCGCTGCGCATACAGGTTCAGCGTCGATAGGTCCGCGCGGGATGAGGCAAACACCAGGCTGAGGCCATTGGGGCTCCACACCGGCTTGATGTCATCAGCGGGGTTGGACGTCAGTCGCGTGAGCGTGTTTCGCGCCCACTCGTAGACCCAGATGTCGTTCGGGGCTCCGTCAGCGATCTGCATGGCGAGCCGGCGGCCATCGGGCGCGAAGACAAGATTGACCCAGTTCGCGGGCGCGGCCCGCAGCGGTGTCGTCTTCCCCGTGTGATCCATCCAATGGATCGGCCAGCCGCTGACGTTGCGTTGCCCTGGCAGATACACCGCCGTGCCGCCAGCCGACGCCGCAAACTGCGCGCCGCCGCTGATCGCGTTCGTCGCGACGCCTTCGAACGCGGGCACTGCCGTCCCGGTCACCGCCAGCCGATCAAGATCGAAGGGCACCGCAAAGACCGTCCCGGCGTGAACGTAGACCAGATGGCCGCCGTTGCGACCGGTGCGCTCCGGCGAGCCAAGCCCGGTCGGGAGATAGCGGCCGTGATAGCCCCCGCGCTGCACGACCGTCCGCGCACCCGCCGGCAGCGCTTGTACTACAAGGCTCGCGTCGTCGTAGACGCCAGGGGAGCCGCTCGTAAAGAGCACTGCCTTGCCGCCCGGCAACACCTGGGGCCACCGCTGGCTGAGCTCGCCCTCGGCCAGCGATGTCACGGGTTCCGGCGTTCCGCCAGCGGAGGACACCCGCATCAGGCGTGTACCCGGCGTGGAATCTGGCGATAACACGATCGTGCCGTCCTCGCTCCACGCGCCGCCGCGTCCGTTCGGCGCGTCACACAGCGTGACCGTGGCACCGCCCGAGGCCGCGATTTTTCTTAGCTTGCCGTTCGCGAAAAACGCGATCCACTGGCCGTCAGGCGAAAAGAACGGACTCTCCGCCTCGTCGGTCCCCGACAACAGCGTGGCGTGCAGTTCGGTAAGTCGTCGCACGTAGATCTGCGGACTGCCTCCGCCGTTCTTCTGCGCGACGAACGCGATGACGGCGCCATCTGGTGAGAGGCTCGTGGCGTCCCCGGCGCCGACTGTCAACGCCACGTCCGCGCCCAACTCGACGCTCAGACGCAACAGCGCAAGTGGTGACGGCCTCCGCCACGGCGCCCGGAATGCGATCGCCTCGGCCACCAGGACGAGAGCTGCGGCCGCGACAGCCCACGCCACCCGACGCCCCCATATTGACCGCGCGTGCGGGATGTTCAGTACGCCGGCGCCCTCTGCAGCACCGCTCAGCTCCTCGATTTGCACGCGTGCCTCGCCGATGTCGCGTAGGCGGTTCTTCGGATCCTTTCTCATCGAACGGCGGAGCAGCTCTCGGAGGCGCGTAGGCGTCGCGCCGGGCAGGGCGCTCCAGTCTGGCTCGCGTTCGATCACCTTCGCGAGCAGGTCCGGGATCGTCTCGCCTTCGAACGCCCGTCGCCCACTCAGCATCTCGAACAGCACGACGCCGAAGGCCCAGATGTCGGCGCGACGATCAACCGCCTTGCCGCGCGCCTGCTCGGGCGCCATATAGGCCGCAGTGCCGAGAATCATGCCCGCCTGCGTGGCGTGGATCGACAACGTCGGCGAATTCATCGTGGTCGCGCTCGAGCCGACCGTCGAATCCATCGCTTTCGCCAGCCCGAAATCCAAGACCTTCACGGTGCCGTCCGGCCGCACCTTAATATTGGCGGGCTTCAAATCGCGGTGGACAATGCCCTGGTCGTGCGCCGCTTCGAGCGCGTCGGCGATCTGCCTCGCGATCGGCAACGCCTCGTCAAGTGGGATTGCGCCTCGCGCGATCCGCTGTGACAGATCCTCGCCCTCGACGAGCTCCATCACGAGGGCGTACAGGCCGCCGGCCTTCTCGAATCCGTAGATTGCAGCGATGTGCGGATGATTCAATGACGCAAGCGTCTTCGCTTCGCGCTCGAATCGGGCCAGGCGGTCGGGGTCGGACGCGAACGCGTCAGGCAGGAGCTTGATCGCGACCTGGCGGCCGAGCGTCGTGTCGGTCGCCCGGTACACCTGCCCCATGCCCCCTTCGCCAATCGACGCGATGACTTCGTAGACGCCGAGGCGCGTGCCGGGACTGAGGGCCAAACCGTTGGATTATATGGGCGGAGTGCCCGGGTGGACCGGACCACCCTGGAAAGCCACTCCGGCATCTGGCGGAACGCTTAGCGCGGCGGCCGCGGCGCATCGGCCACGACGAGCATCGACAGCATCATGCTCACCAGGCTGACGACGAGCCCGCCCCAGAACGCCGCCCAGAATCCACTCACGTGAAATCCGAGTCCCAGCGCTGACGACAGCGAGCTGGTCAGCCACAGCATCAGCCCGTTGATCACCAGCGCGAAGATCCCCAGCGTGACGATGATCAGCGGGAACGTCAGGATCTTGGCAACAGGCCGCAGCGACGCGTTCAGGACGCCGAAGACCAGCGCCACGCCGAGCATGGGCACCGGGCCACCGGCATAGCTGACGCCCGGAACGACCTGCGTCGCCACCCAGAGAGCCGCCGCGTTGACGAGCAGTCGAATCAGAAACGGCATAGAGGTATTATTCATCCCTATGGCATCCAAAACGCGACGAACGTTCCTCTCCAACCTCGGCGTGGCCGCATCGGCTGCCGGCGCCACGTTCGCCGCCGGTGCGACGGCTGCACACGCCCAGACCGCTACCGATAGCCGCTGGCAGGCCGCACGCCACCCGCAGGACGACTGGTTCGACGAGCTGCCGGGCAAGCACCGCTTCTTCTTCGACACCACGACGCCCGACAGACTCGAGGACGCCATCCAGTTCGCCGGGAACTTCTACACGGCGAACAAGGGCGACTACGGCTTGGAGAACGCCGAGCTCGCCGTCATCATCGGCATGCGGCACCGCTCCGCGCCGTTCGCGTTCAACGACGCGATCTGGGCGAAGTACGGCGTGACGCTGGCCAAGCGTGCGGAGTGGACCGATCCGAAATCGACCGAGGCGCCGAAGGTCAACCCGTTCACGCCTGTGGCGGCCGCCGCGCCGGCGCGCGCGCGAGGTCTTGCCGGCGCGATGAATCTGGGCGTGCAGTTCGCGATCTGCAACCTCTCGACCCACGGTATCGCCGGCCTGATCGCGAGCGCCACCGGCGGCAAGGCTGACGACATCTACAAGGAGCTGGCCGCCAACCTGATCGGCAAGGCCCGGCTGGTGCCGGCGGGGATCGTGGCGGTGAATCGCGCGCAGGAACGCGGCTACTCGATCACCGGTTCATGATCCGCCGCACCGACGACCTCCGCATCCGCGACGTCCGGCCGCTGATCTCACCCGCGATTCTGCTCGAGGAGATCCCGATCACCGAACGCGCGGCCAACGTCATCGCCGACGCGCGCGGCGCAATCACCGAGGTGATCGAAGGCAAGGACCCGCGCCTGGTCATCGTCGTCGGCCCCTGCTCCATTCACGATCCGAAGTCCGCGCTCGAATACGCGGAACGCCTGAAGCCGATTGCGGACCGCCTGGCGGACAGCCTCGTCATCGTCATGCGCACCTACTTCGAGAAACCGCGGACGGTCGTCGGCTGGAAAGGATTGATCAACGATCCGGACCTCGATGAAAGCTTTCACATCAACAAGGGCCTGCGCCTGGCGCGCCAGCTCCTGCTCGACGTGAACACACTCGGCCTGCCGACGGGATCCGAGTTTCTCGACACGCAGATTCCGCAGCACATCGCCGACCTGACGTCGTGGGTCGCGATCGGCGCGCGCACGGCGGAGAGCCAGGTACACCGCGAGCTGGCTTCGGGCTTGTCGATGCCGGTTGGTTTCAAGAACAGCACGGACGGCAGCACGCAGATCGCGGTCGACGCGGTGCTGACCGCGCGGTCGCCGCATTGGTTCCCGTCCGTCACCAAACAGGGCGTGTCGGCCATCTTCCAGACCGTCGGCAATGACGCGTGCCACGTGATCCTGCGGGGCGGCACCCGCACCGGCCCGAACTACGACGCGGAGCACGTCGCCAAAGTCGGTGCGCGTCTGGCCGCCAAGGGTCTACGCGAAAGCGTGATGATCGACTGCTCGCACGGCAACAGCCTCAAGGATCACGAGAAGCAGGCTGACGTCGCCGCGGCGATCTGCGAGCAGGTGGCCGCCGGCTCGCGGCGCATCTTCGGCGCGATGCTCGAAAGCCATCTGGTCGACGGCCGTCAGGACTTCGTGCCGGGCCAGCCCGCGGTGTACGGGCAAAGCATCACCGACGCGTGCCTGTCGCTGGAACACACCGAGCCCCTGCTCGAGCGCTTGGCACAGGCCCAGCGCGCACGAGGATAGATCTTGATCCATCTCCCGCCGTTCGCCATACTCTGACCGCTCGTACCGTCCGAACCCGCCACAGGAGGCTCACGTGAAACACATCGTCATCGCACTCGTCGTACTGCTCGGCGCCACGGCGTCGCCCGCGCAAGCCCAGGTCCCCGAAATCCCGTTCGAAGGCAACGTCAACTTTCTGAAACTGCCGGCCGACATGAACGTCGGCGAAGTGTCCGGCGTCGCGGTCAACTCGAAGGGCGACGTCGCCATCTTCACGCGTTCAAACAGCGCGGGCGGCCCCGCATACGGCGCCACCGCGTCGCAGGTGCTGCTGTTTGACAAGACCGGCAAGTTCCTCCGCGAGGTGGGCAAAGGCCTGTACGCCTGGTCGTACGCGCACGCCATCCGCTTCGACAAGGACGACAACCTCTGGGCCATCGACAAGGGCTCGGACATGATCGTCCGCATCAACCCCGAAGGGCACGTCACGATGGTGTTCGGTCGGAAGAAGGAAGCGTCCGACGATGCGGAGCCGTGGAAGCGGGTGACGCCGCCGCTGGCGCCGGTCAACGCCCAGTTCCGTCAACCGACCGACGTTGCGTGGGATACCGAGGGCAACATCTACATCAGCGACGGCTACATCAACTCGCGCGTGGCGAAGTTCACGAAGGACGGCGACTGGGTCGCGTCGATCGGTGAGCCCGGCCGCACGAAGATTGGCGAGCTGAACACGCCGCACACGATCTCGTACGATGCGAAGGGCAACATCTACGTCGGCGATCGCGGCAACCGCCGCATCCAGGTGATCGATCCCAAGACGAACACGCTGGTGCGTGAGATCAAGATCGATGTGCCGCTGCCGCCCGACGCGAAGCCGTGGATGGGCGCCACACCGACCGCCGAGGGCGCCGCCGGCCAGAACGGCGCACCGTGGGCGATCTGCGTCACGCCGCCCAACGCCGCCGGGCAGCAGTTCCTGTACAGCGCGGACGCGTTCCCCGGCCGCGTGTACAAGCTGTCTGTCCCCGACGGCAAGGTGCTTGGCTATTTCGGTAAGTCAGGGCACCAGCCGAAACAGTTCGGCTGGATCCACGAAATCGCGTGCCCGAGCGAGAACGAGATCTACGTCGCCGAGCTACTGAACTGGCGCTTGCAGAAGCTGACTCTGAAGCCCGCGGCGGCTAAGAGTTCGGCCGCAGGCCAGTAGCAGGTCAGTCAAGTGGGGCGGGTGAGTCAGGTAGGTTCTTCGCTGCCCTACCCGGCCTACCTGCCCTCTGCTGCTCACGAGCGCAATCGATCCGATCCGCGCGTCACGGCCGAGGAATTTGGCGCCGTTCGTCGAGCGACGCGATTGTCTGCTGACCCCGCGCCTGTTGCCGTCGCGAATCACGATCGTCTGATCCTCGCGCGCTGGGGCTCTGCTGGGCGCTCGCACGACTAAAGTCATGCGCCACGAAGATCAGAACCAGACCCACAAGACCCACCCGACCCGCCAGCGTGCCGCAACACTTCAGCGTTGCGATCCCTGCCAGACCTGCCCGTCCCACACGACCCGCCTGCACTCTCGTGGCGCACGACTTCAGTCGTGCGAGGCTCATCGCACCACTTGGGCCGCAATCGCCCCGAGGTCATCCTTCCCGTGTCCCTTCGCGATCGCCTCGTCCATCGCCTTGGCGATACTCGGCAGCACGGTCATCGGTTGGCCGGCTGCCGCATCCAGCATCAGCCGCATGTCCTTGCGCGCCATCGTCAGCTCGAAGGTGGCGCTGAAATCGCCGCGCGCCATCTTGTCGCCGCGCGACGTGATCAAGCCGCCGGGTTGAAACTTCGAGAACACGGCGAGCGCGTCAGTCGGCGCGATCCCGAGTCCCTTCGCCATCGCGAAGACGTCGGTGACGCCGGCGGCAATCACGAACAGCATCGAGTTGCCGAAGATCTTGTACGACGCCGCGAGATCGCCCTGCTCGCCGAGATACCAGACCTCACCGGTCATCGCTTCGAGGGTATCGAGAGCTGCGTCGTACACCGCCTGCGGACCGGAGGCGAGGATCATGCCGATCGAGTCCCGCGCCATCTGCGGCGACATGAAGACCGGCGCGTGGAGGAACTGGACGCCGGCCGCGTTCATGCGCGCGACGCGCGCCCTGGTGCCGCGAGGGGACGCCGTGGTGTGGTCGATCACGAGCGCGCCGGGCTGCAGGCGAGGCGTGAACGCCGTCAGCATGTGATCGACGACCTCGTCGTCGGAGAACGTCATGTGTACGCGATCGGCCCCTGCAACCGCGTCGCCGGGCGAGGCAGCGACCGTCGCACCGTACGACTCCAGCGCGCGCGCTTTTGCTTCGGTACGATTCCACACCGTGACCCTGTCGCCGCGGCGCAGCATCCCTTCCACCATCGCTCCGCCCAGGAGCCCCGTCCCCAAAAACCCCACACTCGCCATCGCAGACCTCCAGCTAGAATCTACTCCAGTGCATCGTCATGTGGCGCAGGCCTCCAAGCCCCGTGTGGCGCCAGTCATCAGGCTGGGTGTGGCGCCAGTCTTCAGGCTGGGTGTGGCGCAAGTCTTCAGACTGGGTGTGGCGCAAGTCTTCAGACTTGCGATCGTCCTGCTGCTGGCCTCGGTCTGGTTGGGCGCGGAACCGGCACCGTCTGGCGTGCTGCGCTGGGCCGGCGATCCCGAAGGCGGCGCACCGTTTGTCGAAGCGGATCCTGCGCATCCCGACACCGTCGTCGGCTTCGACGTGGACGTCGCCGGGCTCCTCGCCCGCGGGCTCGGCTGGCGTCCGGAATTCCTCAACGTCACGTTCACGTCGATCGACCAAAGCATCAAGCGTGGCGACGCCGAGATCGGGCTCAGCGGCATCGAGGACACACCTGCGCGCCGCGCGACGCTGGCCGTGACGATGCCGTACTACGAATTCCGCGAGGTGCTGAGCGTCCGCGACGCTGACGCGCCACAGTTTCGAACGCTGGCGGACCTGCGTGGCAGGACTGTCGGCACACTGGCTGGCACGATCGCGTACGACATCCTGCTGCGGGCGGAACGCGAGCACGGCATCCATGTGGTGTCGTACGAAGATGACGTGCATCCGTACAGCGATCTGGTGATCGGGCGAGTGGACGCCGTCCTGCTCGACAACGTGCTGGCGGAGCGGCGCCAGCGCACAGTGCAGGGCTTCACGATCCAGCCGCAAACCGTGGCCGTGGGTCACTACGTCGGCGTGCTGGGACCCGCGAACGGGGCGCTGCGCGATCGCATGAACGAGATCCTCCGCACGGCCATGCGCGACGGATCGCTCGAGCAGATCCTGCGCAAGTGGTCGGTGTGGAATGACGATCAGCGACCGCTGTATGCAAAGCTGCTGGCCGGCGAGAGTGTGCCGGCCGTGGTCGGTCTCGACACGTCTTCGAACGTCGCGACGGCGAGCCGCTGGGAAGCGGCGCGGCGGTATTTTCCGTCGCTGCTGCGCGCGTCGCTGATCACGATCGTGCTGTCGTGCCTGTCGATGGCGCTGGCCGTGGCGATCGGCGTCCTGATCGCGACCGGCCGCGTCTACGGCGGGGCCATCACACGAACGGCGCTCACCGCCTACGTCGAGCTGATCCGCGGCACGCCGATTCTGCTGCAGCTCTTCGTGCTCTATTACGGCCTCGCGTCAGCGATCCGCCTGCCCGCGTTCGTGGCCGCGCTGCTCGGCCTGGCCCTGAATTATGCGGCGTACGAAAGCGAGATCTACCGCTCGGCGCTCGAGGCGATCCCCATTGGGCAACTGGAGGCCGCGCGGACGCTCGGGCTCAGCGAGCGGCAGGTGTTGACGCTGGTGCGCGCGCCACAGGCGTTCCGGCTCGCGCTCGCGCCGATGACCAACGACTTCGTCGCGCTGCTCAAGGACTCGTCGCTCGTGTCGGTGCTGACCGTTCTCGAACTGACCAAGCAGACGCAGATCTTCGCGACGAACCTGGGGAGCTGGGTGATTCCCGGCACGCTGTGCGCGGGTCTCTATCTCGCGATGTCACTGCCGCTCGCGTCGCTGGCGCGCCATCTCGAGGAACGCTGGAGGACGACGCCGCAATGACCTATGCCTCGCTCAATCCGCGCCGGCGCGTTGGTGATATCATCGCCGAGCCGCTGCGCGTGCATCACGCCGATTGGGGCGCCGCGCGTATAGCCGCC
>JAYVMG010000061.1:0-5184 GCA_043759095.1 Acidobacteriota bacterium
GCCGGAACTGGACACACGCGTCCAGGTTTCAATCGTCGGTGATCCCGGATAGCAGGCATACACGCGCGTGTAGAGCAGGCGCTGCGAGCGGTGTTCGAACGTGAAGGTGAGCGTCACGCCGTGCGCGGTGGCCACGGCAGACGCGTTGACGAACGTGACGGCGCCGCTCGACGTCAGCGTGACGCGCTCGCCGCCGGCGTTGATGCTGAAGTCCGCCGCTGGTGTGATGTTCCACGATCGCGTGCTGACCGGGTTGGTCAGGCGCTGCAATGCGAGCGTGCGCGTCGCATCGAAGCCGACGACGAGTTCGAGCGAGGCGCTGCCGATCGACCAGAGATCGCTGCCTCCCTGATGCGCGATGAACGCGTCACCTCGTGTTGCGACGATCGGCGGGCGGTCTGCCGCACGCACACTACTGGCGGCGAGCAGGCAGACGGCAAGGCAAACGCCAGCACACACAGGGCCACGGCCCGCACGAGTGCGCGCGCGACGACAGGTCACTGAAATTCATTCTACGGGGTGGTGTTACCGAAAAAACATGTTGACTTGGTGCGTCACGAGGCGACATTGTGAGCGTGATGTGTATGTCCCCTTGGAAATCGATCGTGTGCCTTACCGTCGTTGCCCTTCTGTGCATCGGCGCATCGTCGGCGTCAGCGGATGACGAGCAACGCGGGCGTCAGCGTCCGGCTGCCGCGCCAGCCGACGCGCCTCCCAGCGGCTGGGATCTCGCGCTGACCGGCGGCTTCCTGATGACCGGACTCGTTGATCCGGTGTACGCGCTCGGCAACATCGCGGGGTCGGTCTCTCGGGTCGTCCTGCGCCAGCCCGATCAAGAAAGCACCGCGAACCTTGGTGTCGCGATGTTCGGACAGGTGTACCACGATCGGTATCCGTGGATCGCGCCGCTGTCGTTTGGAATCGGATTGCGCGGCGATTCGCGCGCCACGTTCTATCTCGGATCGGCGCTGCGTTTCGGATCGCACGCCTCGTTCACCACGGGTCTGGCCGTGGGGCCGGTCGCCACACTACCGGCGGGCGTGGTGGAAGGCAAGACCCTGACCGACACGAACTTCCTGTCGAATCTCGGTACGCGGACGACGCGCTCGTGGTTTGCCGGCGTCACCTACACGTTCGCCAGTCTGCGGTAGAAAGTCTCAACTCTCAGGTCTCAACTCTCAGCGATGAGACTTGAGACTTGAGACTTGAGACTTGAGACTTGTCAGGTGTTTTCCTCCCACACACGACAGAGGTGCACGATCACCTCGACCGCCTTCTTCATATCCTGGGCCGACACCCATTCCAGGCGCGAGTGAAAGTTGTGCTCGCCGGCGAAAAGGTTCGGCGTCGGCAATCCCATGAACGAGAGCCGCGAACCGTCTGTCCCGCCGCGAATCGGGTGGGTGCGCGGCTCGAGGCCCGCTCGACGAATCGCCTCGCGGGCGTGATCGGCGATCCCGGGGTGGCGATCGAGCACCTCGCGCATGTTCCGGTATGACTCCTCGACGCCGACCTCCACGCGCGCACCCGGATATAGTGCCGCGGCTTCCAGCGCCAGCCGCTCCAGCAGCACTTCCTTCTCCTTCAGTCCTGCGGTCACGAAGTCACGGATCAGCAGCCGCACGCTCGTCCGCTCGACGCTTGCGGTGATCATGTATGGATGCACGAAGCCGTCGTGGCCGTCCGTCGTCTCGGGTGAGAAGGCGTCGTGGGGCAGGCGGTCGATGAACGCTGCGGCGACCTTGATCGCGTTCACCATCCGGCCTTTGGCATAGCCGGGATGCGTGTTGAAACCGTGAAACGTGACGGTCATCGCGTCCGCAGAGAAGCTCTCGATTTCGATCTCGCCGCGGCTCCCGCCGTCCATCGTGTACGCGCACCGCGCGCCAAATCGCGCGACGTCGAAATGCTGCGTGCCGCGGCCGACCTCTTCGTCTGGCGTGAACGCGATGCGGACCGGGCCGTGCGCGATCTCGGGATGCGCCACCAGGTAGGCCGCTGCGGTCACAATTTCCGCCACGCCCGCTTTGTTGTCGGCGCCCAGCAGCGTGGCGCCCGACGCCGTGACGATGTCGTGGCCGATGTGATCGGCGAGGGCGGGGTTGTCGGACAGCCGCAGCACCGCCGTAGGATCGTCAGGCAAGACGAGGTCGCGGCCGTCGTAGGCGCGGTGGACGATGGGCGCGACGCCCGCGCCGGGCATTTCCGGCGACGTGTCTACGTGCGCGATGAACCCGATGGTCGGGACGTCCGGCTTGGTGGTCGTCGCCGGGATCGTCGCCATCACGTAGCCGAACTCGTCGACCGCTGCGTCGACGAGCCCCAGTTCCTTCAACTCCAACGCGAGATCGCGCAAGAGCACGAGCTGTGTCGCGGTGCTCGGGTAAGTAGTGGAGGCTTCGTCCGACTGGGTGTCGTATTGGACGTAGCGGAGGAATCGGTCGAGTACGTCGGGCATGGGTAGGTATTTTGGCCACGAAGGCACGAAATCACGAAGAAGAACCTGGGTACGGCTTCGTGTCTTCGTGCCTTCGTGGCTAGGTTTCGAAGGTCGCAACAACCGGCGCGTGGTCGCTCGTGCCCACGGTGGCGGAGACCGGGCAGGCTGTGGCGCGCGCGGCCAGAGCCTCGCTCGCGAACACGTAGTCGAGTCGCCAGCCGATGTTCCGCTGCCGCATGCTGCGCCAGGGCGGCCACCAGGTGAAGAGATCGTGGTTGTCCGGATCGAGCGCGCGGCCGACATCGACGAGCCCGCGGCTGAGGATGCGCTCGATGAGTGCGCGTTCCTCCGGCAGCTGCCCGATGGCGAGCGCCTTGCGTTCCTTCGGGTGAACATCACGTTCGGTGCGCGCGACGTTCAGATCGCCCAGCAGCGCAAGCAGACGGCCGTCCGCCTGAAACGACGCGGCGTACCCGTCCATCGCCTCGAGAAATTGCATCTTGGCGCGGAAATCCTTGCCGCCATTCGGCACGTACACCGATGCGATCGTCAGGTCACCCAGAGACGTGGCGATCTCCACAGTCGCGATACGTGTTTCGAAATCGAAGGAGGGGTGCGCGACGGCGGGGCGTTCCGGCGCGATCGCCTTGCTCACATGGAGTCCGACGCCGGAGTAGCCCTTGTGGCCGTGGAAATAACACCAGTAGCCCTCCATCTCGCAGAGAGCGGCCGGGATTTGATCAGGCGAGGCTTTGAGTTCCTGCAGGCAGACGACGTCCGGGCGCTCCTGCGCGATCCATTCCTGGACCTGCGCCTGACGCGCCCGGATGCCGTTGACGTTCCAGGTGGCGAGCTTCAGCTTAGTGCGACGCGTGCGCGGCCTGACGCTCGGCGGCCGGAATGGCCATCAGCGCCGGTTGCGCCGCGACGTGCGCCTGAACG
The DNA here is from genome assembly GCA_043759095.1 of Acidobacteriota bacterium. GTDB lineage: Bacteria > Acidobacteriota > Vicinamibacteria > Vicinamibacterales > CAVVIG01 > CAVQFC01. The sequence goes on from JAYVMG010000061.1 coordinate 3,383, forward strand.
ATCGCCTCGGCCTTCGCCATCAGGTCGGCGTCGCCGAGCCGATAGATCGCATTGGCTTCGATCAGATCCTTCTGGTGCGAAGGCGTGGCGTCGATGCTCTCGTAGATCGCCGCCACCGGGCACGCCGGCACGCAGGCGCCGCAGTCGATGCATTCCTCAGGGTGGATGTACAGCATCGCCGCCTGAGCAAATTCGGCTTCGTCCTTACGCGGATGGATGCAGTCGACCGGGCACACATCCACGCAGGCAGTGTCTTTCGTTTCGATACACGGGTCAGTGATGATAAATGGCATGCTCGCGCGTCTCCGTTATGGGACCTGATTGGTCGGCTTTTTTGAAGCTCTGAGCCGGAGAATTATACCCTGACAATCGGTAAAAACATCATCGGACTGGAGGATTCCGCATATCCCATCGACTCGTACAGCGGTTTCCCGTCCTGGCTGGCGTTGAGCGCCATCGACGTAATCCCCTGATCGCGGCACCAGGCGTGAATCGTATCCATGGTCAACCGGGCCAGCCCACGGCGCCGATGCGGCGGTTCCGTGTAAACGTTGTAGACGAATGCCAGCGTATCCCCGACATATCGCGGTCCCGGCGGCCACGGGAGAATCGTGATGCCGCCTCCGCCCACCACTTCGCCATCGGGCGCTTCCACCAGCCACGCGCGGTACGTGCCGGTGGGCATCACGTCCGCGAGCCAGGCACGGAACGCCTGGTCGAGGACCGCGGCGTCCAGCGGCACGCCCATCTCTGTGAACATCGCGATGCGATGGCGGACAAGCGCGTCCGTGTCAGCGAGCGTGGCGAAGCGGACGCGATAACCGGCAGACACCGTTCGCGAATTATACTCAGCATATGGCGCAACCGACCGAACCCAGACGAGGACCCGAGCCCCCCGACCTCAGCGAAAAAGGCGGGATGAAGGATGGACAGCCGCAACGTTCGAACGACCGGCTCTTCATGCAGTTCCTCGCCTTCGGCGGCTGCGCCGATGCCGCACCGCTGGCGCACGCGCTCGAGCGCGCCAAAATTTCCGGCGTGCTCTACGAAGACGTCAACGATCCGCGCGGCGTCGGCGTCCTGACGTTCCACGACGATCCGAACTATTTTCTCGATCGCGTCCGACCAGTGCTGAACGGTCCTGGGTTTTCCGTGCTGGTCCAGAAGCCGGAATACACGATGCTGGGCCGGACGTATGCGATCGGCTACGAGCCGGATCTCCCGGAGGTCCTGCTGCAGCGTCCGCGCCGCACCGTGTTGAACCCGGCCACCAAATGGGGCGTCTGGTATCCCCTGCGCCGCAGCGGCAAATTCGCGCAGCTACCGGCGGACGAACAGCGGGTGATCCTCGCCGAGCACGGCGCCATCGGCATGTCCTTTGGCGCCGGCGACTTCGCGCACGACATCCGCCTCGCGTGCCACGGGCTCGATAAGGGCGACAACGACTTCGTGATCGGCCTGATCGGGAAGGATCTGTATCCGCTCTCGGCGCTGGTGCAGACCATGAGGAAGACGCAGCAGACGTCGCTGTACCTCGAGAAGCTCGGCCCATTCTTCATCGGACGCGCGCTCTGGCAGAGCACTGACTAGCGCGTCGGCAGGAAGATGTAGTTCCGCGCCCCGGTGCGCTGCGTGACGGGGACCATGCGGCTGTCTTCGCTGTAGACGTACGCGCTGTAGCCGAGCGAGGCCATCAGCGGCAGCACGCGCTCTTCAAACGTCTCGAGCAGCCAGATGGGATGGCGCGCCGCAATCAGCGCCCGCGCGCCATTGATCACCCGCTCCTCCGCACCTTCCACATC
>JAYVMG010000062.1:0-1930 GCA_043759095.1 Acidobacteriota bacterium
CCCATGTCGCGGACGATCGTGAAGCCGGACGACAGCATCTGGATGCCGTTGGACACGGCCTGAATCGCGCGCAGCGCGGTCGACTCCTGCACGTACGTGAAGTAGTAGATGTTGCTCTCGGGCTCCGGTTTGTACGTGAGCGCGAGATGATTGTGCGCGTCAACGAGGCCGGGCATCACCGTCATACGCGACAGATCAATGATCTGAGCGCCGGCGGGAATCGCGACGTTCGGCCCGACCTCGCGAATCTTCGTCCCCTCAATCAGGATCACCTGGTTGGTGAGGATGCGGCCAGCTTCAGGATCGAGCAACCGCCCCGCGCGAATCGCTACGACCGGAGCGCTTTGCGCCCCGAGCACAGCCGCGTTGAGCGTAAGAGCGACGAGCGAGAACAGAAGACGGTGCATGGGTGCTCCAGGGTGTCTTGCGAATGGTGAATTACGGTTGCGCCGCAGCCGTGGAGATCTTGCCGCCCGGCTGCCGTGTGTACGTGTTGAACCAGCTCATCATGTAGAGCTGCGTCCGGATGTAGTTCGACGGCTTCGATCCGGTGCCGTGGAACTCCTCGTTGAACTGCAGCATCTTCACGTCCACGCCCTTCATCTTCAGCGCCGCGTAGTACTCCTCGGTCTGCGGCATCGGCGTCCGGCGATCCAGCACGCCGGTCATCAGCAGCGTCGGCGTCGTCACCTTGCCGACCGCCATGAGCGACGAGTGCGACAGCCAGTCCGACGGGTCTTCCCAGAACGGCTTCTTGAAGAAGCTGTACGTGAAGAGGGGGATGTCCGTTTCCCCGGCCATGCTCATCCAGTCGATGACCGGGCACCGCACCGCCGCCGCCGCGAACCGATCGGTGTGACCGATCACCCAGCTTGAAAGCACGCCGCCACCGCTGCAGCCGGACACATACATGCGCGCCGTGTCGACGTAGCCCTTGCCGACGACGGCGTCGATGCCGGCCATCAGGTCGTCGTAGTCGGGTCCCGGGTAGTTGTGGTCGATGCCGTTGATGAACTGGCTGCCGTACCCGGTGCTGCCCCGCGGATTCGTCACGAGCACGACGAAGCCGTTGGCCGCAAAATTCTGGAACATGTAGTTGAAGCCGACGTTGTAGTTGCCGAAGGGGCCGCCGTGGATCTCGAGGATCAGCGGATATTTCTTCGACGGATCGAACGTCGGCGGCTTGACGACCCAGCCCATCACCTTGACGTTGCCGGTCGACGTATACGTGATCTCGTCGATCTTCGCGAGTTGCTTGCCCTGCAGCACGTCGCCGTTCACGTCGGTGAGCTTCGTCACCTGTCCGGGCTGCTTCAGACTGAACGTCACGACGTCCTGCGGATGATCGAGGTCCGACGAGATCCCAGCCGCCACCAGATCCTTCGAGACCGAGTCGAACGTGAGCAGATGGCGTCCGGTCGTCACCGGTTTGACGCCGCCGACGATCGACGCAATCTGGATGTTGCGCGCACCGGAATCATCGGCGTCGAAGTAGACTGCGGCGCCATCCGGCGCCCAGCGCAGATTGATCGGATCGCGATCGTAGTCGGCGCTGATCTTCCGCATCCCATCGCTGCTGCCGCTCGAGGCGAGCGGGATGACGTAGAGGTCGCTGACCGTGTGCGAATGTCCCGACGGCGCGTAGCCGGTGAACGCCACCGTCCGCCCGTCCGGCGACACCGACGGCCGGCTCCACTGCCCAGGCTTGACGACCAGATCGCGAATCGTTCCCGTCGCGACATCCGCCACGTACAACTGCGACGTTTCGTACTGCGTATCGGCGTCAGGGGATCGATTGCCGTCGAACACGATCGACTTGCTGTCCGGCGTCCAGTCGATCGACGCGCCTCCGCGCAGTTCGCCCGAACCCACGCTCCACTTGCCCGTCGTCAACGCGCGCGGTGTGCCGCCCTCGGATGGCACGACAAAC
>JAYVMG010000063.1:0-5169 GCA_043759095.1 Acidobacteriota bacterium
GATTGATCCGGCGACCAACAAGGTGGTCGGCGAGATCAAGGGGATCGAGGTCAACCACGGCGCGGCGGTGGCGCCTGACGGCAGCAGGTTTTACATCACCAACGAGGCGGAGTCGACGCTCGACGTCGCCGACGCGAAGACGCTCATGGTGACCAAACACATCCCGCTCACCAATCACCCCAACAACGTCGCCGTCAGCAAGGACGGCTCGCGCGTGTATGTAGCGATTGTCGCGGGCGCCGGCGCCGTCGACGTCATCGACACCACGACGCTCACGCGCGTCAAGAGCATCCGCACCGAAGGCGGCATCCACAACGCCTACGTCACGCCGGACGGTAAGTTCGTTGTCGCCGGTTCGATTCCAGGCAAGAAAATCAACGTCATCGATCAGAAAACGGAAGAGATCGTCTGGACGCTGCCGACCGACGAGGGCGTGCGTCCGATGGCGTTCGACACCAACGCCGACGGGTCGACGAAGCGGATCTTCGTGGAGCTCTCGAACTTCAACGGCTTCATCACCGTGGACTTCGCGACGCACACGATCGCCGAGAAGATCGCGCTGCCGGAGGCGCCGGCCGGCGAAAAGGTGACCGAGGGACTGCAGGGTGCGCCCGCGCACGGCCTGATCGTCACGCCCGACGGCAAGACGCTGGGCGTGCTCAGCAAGATGAACTCGCGGATCTACTCCTACTCGCTGCCCGACCTGAAGCTGCTCGGCGACGCGAAGGTCGGCCACCATCCCGACTGGGTGACGGGCACGCCTGACGGCAAGCGGTGGTACGTCGCAAACGCCGGCTCGAACTCCGTCAGCGTCATCGACATCGCCACGCGCAAGGAACTGATGCAGATTCCTGTCGGCCAGGTGCCGAAGCGCAACATCACGGCGATACTTCCGTAGGAAAGCTAAAACCGAAAAGCGAAAAGCGAAAAGTAAGAGCGAAGAGTTAACGCCCGTTCTTCAGCGTTCTGACTGTCGCGATGAAGATCCCGACCAGCTGATTTGCTTCATCGAACAGCGGCCTCACCTCTTCCTCGGATGCCAGCTGGCATTCGAGGATCAGCCGCAACCACATCCGGGACTCCCTCGCCTCTTTCAGCACGATGCTGTTTTTTGACGCAAACTCGCGGGGCGAGTACGCACCTTTAGCTTCTTCATAGTTCGCGGCGACTGACGTTCCGGCCGCCGCGAGTTGCCAGGCAATCTGCCGGACGACGCCAGGCTCCGCTGAGAGCTTCCGGCAGAAAAGAACGATACGGCAGGCAAATCGAAACGTGCGTTCTCGAAGGTCGTACGGAGACTTGGTTGTCATGAAGACAACGAACGTGCAAGTCGCGCGCCTTGCCTCTGATCCTTCCGGCCTTTCAGCGATTGGGTTGGCTTTTTGGTTTGGCAACAATAGGCAAGACGGGGGGGTCCGATACTCCCTTGAAGGGACCGGCTAGTCCGTGCCGATGACAAGCGGCGATTTGTCAGTGCCGCGACTATCGGTAGTGGTTGGTTGGTTGATACTCGAGGCAGTCTTGCTTTGTGGCGTCTGTGACTGAGCCAATGACGCGCACGCCACCAGAAGGACAATCGGCGTTACTGTGGAGACGTAGTGAGACGTCCGACGAAGGAATTTCAAGCGATCGACTCCTTGACGCGCCAGCTGTTGACGGCGCCCAAGTCTACGCCCAGAGAGCGCCACGCCGAGCGCAAAAAGGCCGCGCTCAATCCGAAAAAGCGCGGCCCAAGCCGACGACTACACGGTCTTCGGTTTTAGGATTTGGGATTTAGGTTTTGACTTTAGTAAAGCGCATATCCCACACGCGATCCTGAACGACGCTGAACCCTGACGGCCGTCCGCTCGCGTTGCGCGTGAAGATCACAGTTCCGAGCTGCGCGCCGCCGAAACGGTCGCTCGTGGTGAACGCGTCGGCGTAGGTCGGCGTCAGCCTGATGGTGACGCCGGGCCGCCGTTTCAGCGACAGCATCTCGCCCGACATCGCTGCCGTGAACTCGACCTCCGCATCGTCGCTGACGTAGGCGCCGGCGAACGCCTGCAGATCCTGCGTCGCCGGTTTCCACGGTGCGACCTTCTCGTACGCCTCAGTGGCGCCGTACTCGTCGGTCGCCAACCCGCCTCGGGCGTCGAATGCCCACGTCCGCCCAGCCAGCACATCTTTCGCGCGCGATGCAGCGGAGCCCGGCACGCTGATCGCCAGCGCGAGTCCGGTGAGCGTGCTGCGATACAGCCCCGCGGCTGCGGTGATCTGCGCCGGCGTGAGCGTGGCCGCCGACGGAACCCTTTTCACACGATCGCCCAGATAGAGATCGGCCACGTCGTGCGCGTACTGCGTGGCCTGCGCGTTGGCGGCGTTGCAGAGCACGGCCACCGATAGATGCCGATCCGGAAAGCGCGTCAGGAACGCGCTGTATCCGGCCGTCGAACCGCTGTGGAACACCTCGCGCAGCCCCTTGTGCGTGCCGACGAACAGACCCAACGCATAGCCGTGCGTCCGGCCGTCGGTGAAATGCCCAGCCTGCTGCTGTTCCGTGAGCATCGCCGCATCCGCCGCCAGCGGTGAGTCATAGTGCTCGTTCCACTTCAACAGATCGCCCACCGTCGTCAGCAGACCACCGTTGCCGTACACGTCCTCGAACGGCATGTCGGTGTGATAGCCGTCCTGGTTTTCCCTGTAGGCGATCGCGCGTCCCTTCTCGATGCGCGTGTAGTCGTCACGCCACGACGTGTGCGACATGCCGAGCGGCATGAACAACCGCGTGCGCGTGAATTCGGGGAACGTCCAGTTGCTGACGCGGGCCACGATCATCGCCGCGAGGTTGAACCCCGTGTTGCTGTACGACCAGTGCGTGCCCGGTGTGAAGTTCAGCGCGTGCTGACGCGAGACGATGTCGAGCATGTGCGCCTGCGTGTGGACGCGGGTCGTGCGCGGCCAGCCGGCGATGCCGGCGACGCTGCCCCAGTCGCGCAAGCCGCTCGTGTGGTTCAGCATGTGCCGGATCGTCAAAGGCGATCCGCCCGCCTTCGCCGCTTGCGGCTTCGGCGAGGCCTCGCCGTAGCCCGGCGGGTTGATATCGGGCGGAGGCGGGTACTCCGGTAGCTCGGGGATGTACGTGCGCACCTGATCGTCGAGCAACAGCTTTCCTTCGCGCGCGAGCAGCATCACGGCGGCAGCGGTGAACTGCTTGGACACCGAGCCGGCCTCGAAGAGCGAGTCGGGCGAGATACGGACGTCGTGCTCGAGATCGGCCATGCCGTAGCCCTTGGCGAGCACCGGCTGGCCATTGGTGGCGACACCTACCGCGCAGCCCGGCGTCTCCGAGGTCCACTTCGCAAACACCGCATCGACTTTCGATTCGAGGCTCGGGCTCTGGCTGAACAGCGTCGCCGGCAGCACCGCCAGCGCGACGGCGCACACCATGCCCTTTGCCTTCAGCCCCAAGCCCTGACGCGTTGCGCGAGTCATATTCATGCAGGCCTCACATCCCGTTGCCACTTGATCTGGGTGTACGCGATGCGGAAACCGTTGGCGTTGCGCTGCGCTCGGCGTTGCGCTGCGAGCTGCTGCCTGGGAGCGCGGCCATCAGGGCGACGCGCAGCCTTGTGCGGCGGCGTACCGAAGGCGCTGACGCGGCGGCCGACGTGCGGGCGTACAGCTCGTCTTCGCCCCTTTCAATCAGCCGAACCACCGGCTCCGCACGACTGAAGTCGTGCGCTACTTCCGGGTCAGGTGTGGCACGACTGAAGTCGTGCGCCACTTCGGCGTCTGGCGCCACTTCGGCGTCGGACGCGACTTCGGCGTCGGGCGCGACTTCGGAGTCAGCCGTGGCGCGAGGCTTTAGCCTTGCGATGGGTTGCGTCATCGGCGACGAAGGGCCATCGAACATCGCCCGCGCCCCAGCGACCTCGACCCAGGTCGCACCGCAGTCGGGCACGAGCCGCGCGCGCGCGTCAACGAAACGCGGATTGCTCAATGCCTCGGCACGTTCAAGACGCCGCGACAGCTCGAGATCGGCAAACAGCAGCGACGACTCGGTCATCGGGATCCCGTCCGACGCCGATCAGGCTGGGAAGAGATCGTCAACCGGCATCGACCAGCCGGGCAGTGCTGGTCCCGCGTCGGCACGTTCGGCACGCCGATAGACCATCGGCGTCTCCGGCCGATTCGCGGAATAGACCCGGACCACCTGCTCTCGGAGCGTATCGACGTCCCACACGACTTTGGTGCCGGCGGAGAAATAGTCTGCGCGCTTTGCCGCCATCATGCGCTCGGCCACAGGCCCGTACTCGTCGCGACTCCGCACTTCGACGGCAAACAATGGAGCGCCTTCGACAAACTGATCGGTCAACGGTTGCGTGCAGAACGCGGCGTCGGGACCAAACGATCGCCGGTTCGGCAGATTGACGATGAAGCCGACGCTGTCGCCGAATGCGTGGCCGCGTTTCGTCTGCCTGGCGTAACTCAAGAGGCTCGCGGAAATGCCCATGCACGCGAACCCATGCAGGCCGCTGCTCAGCGGCATGAGGACCAGCTCGCCGTTGACGATTTCCGCCTTGCCCTCGACGTGATACAGGTCGTCGGTCGTCGCTTCGCGTCTTGCTGCCATGTTGCGGATCCTACCATCGTCCCGGAGCGTGATCGATGTGATATCTCCCATAAACCCCCTGGTTCGCCGTGCATGGGAGATGACGACGCAAGATGCCGGCCAGAGCCGAGGCGGCATTCGCGCATCCGTCACAAAGAAAAAGGGCGACGATCCTTCGACCGTCACCCCAAATCCAAACTTCTAACTTCTAACTTCTAACTTCTACACGCCTGCTGCCGTGTTGCGCGCCTTCTGCGGGAAGATTTCCTTGAACGCGGTCATGAACTGCGCCATCTCGTCGGCCGTGCCAATGGACACGCGCATGTGAGTGGTCATCGGCGGGAACGGCCGGCCGACCAGCACCTTCTTCGCCTTGAACTCCTCGATCACCGGCTGAATTTCTCGGCCGATATGCACCATGAAGAAGTTCGTCTCCGACGGGATGACCTCGTAGCCGTACGTCGTCAGTTCGGCGGTGGTCTTCTTGCGAAGGTCGAGCACCATCTTCTTGACGTTGGCCTGCGACGCCGTGTCCTTCAACGCCGCCGCGCCGCCGTGCTTCACCAGCGCGTTGATGC
>JAYVMG010000064.1:0-5165 GCA_043759095.1 Acidobacteriota bacterium
GGCCTGCAGGGCACCGGCATCTACTCGATCGTGATGAAGAAGATAGCCGACGGCGCCGAAACCAACGTGACGATGCCGCCGCAGCCACGGATCTCCCACGTGAAGTTCTCGGCCGACGGATCGAAGCTCGCGTTCCTGAACACGACGACCGACGCGATCGAGCTGTGGATTGCCGACACCGCGACGGGCAGCGCCAAGGCCCTCGTCTCCAGCGGAGATCGGATCAACGCCGCGTCCGGCGATCCCTGCGACTGGGTGAAGGACAACGTGACGATGGTCTGCCAGCTGGTCCCCACGGGCCGCGGACCCGCGCCCGTGGAGCCGGCCGTGCCGATGGGTCCCACCGTCCACGAAAACTACGGCAAGGCCGCACCGGCGCCGACCTACGAAGATCTCCTCAGGAATTCTTTCGACGATGCGCAGTTCGACTACTTCTTCACGAGCCAGCTCGCCACGATCAACACGGCGACCGGCGCGAAAGCGAACATCGGGAAGCCGGCGATTTTCAACAGTGTGATGCCGGCGCCTGGCGGCCAGTACATCCTCGTCAACAGGGTGAAGAAGCCGTTCTCGCACCTCGTGCCGATGAACGGCTTCGCCCAGGACGTGGAGATCTGGAGCCGCACCGGCGAGGTGACGAAGAAGCTCGTGGACATGCCGGCGCGTGAAGGTACGACGCTCACCGGCGTCGAGCCCGGACCGCGTGGCATCCACTGGCGCGCCGATCAGCCGGGGACGCTGCTCTGGGTGGAAGCGCTGGACGGCGGCGATCTGAAGAACGCGGTGCCGTTCCGCGACACCGTCGTGGCGCTCGTCGCGCCGTTCTCCGGTCAACCGGCCGAAGTCGCGAAAACGGAATGGCGCTACGGCGGCATCGCCTACACCGACACCGGCATCGCGCTCCTGAGCGAGAACGATCGCGTCTCGCGCCGCACGCGTACGTGGATCATGGAGCCTGGTGCGGCGCCGCGAAAGGTGTGGGATCGCAAGCAGGATGCGGCGTACGACGACCCTGGCTCGCCTGTCGCTCGTCGCGATGGGGGCGGCGGGCGCCGTGGTGGCGGCGCGACGATCATCCAGAATGGCGATTTCATCTACGTGGCAGGGCTGGGCGCGTCGGCGGAAGGCGATCGCCCGTTCCTGGACAAGCTGAACATCAAGACGCTCAAGACCGAGCGCATCTTCCGGTCCTCGTCGGAGTCGCTCGAATCGTTCGTGGCGCCGTTGAACGATCAGATGACGAAGTTCCTGACGCGCTACGAGACGCAGAAGGAAGCGCCGAACTTCTACACGCGCGACGCCGGCGCGGACGCCAAGAAGGCGGTCACGACGTTCAAGGATCCGCAGCCGCAGATCCGCGACATCCTCCGGCAGTACGTCACCTACAAGCGCAAGGACGGCGTGACGATGTCGGGCACGCTGTACCTGCCGCCCGGCTACAAGCAGGGCACGAAAGTGCCGGTGATCATGTGGGCGTATCCGCGCGAGTTCGGTGACGCCGACTCGGCCAGCCAGGTGTCGGGCTCGCCGAATGCGTTCACGTCGATCCGCGGCGGCTCGCACATGTGGCTGCTGCTGTCGGGCTACGCGATCTTCGACAACCCGACGATGCCGATCATCGGACCGGGAGAAACCGCGAACGACACCTACGTCGAGCAGTTGATCGCGAGCGCGCAGGCGGCGGTCGACAAAGTCGTCGAGATGGGCGTGGCGGATCGCGATCGCATCGGCGTCGGCGGCCACAGCTACGGCGGCTTCATGACGGCGAACCTGCTCGCCCATTCGCGGCTGTTCCGCGCCGGGTTCGCGGAGAGCGGCGCGTACAACCGTTCGCTGACGCCGTGGGGCTTCCAGGCGGAGCGGCGTTCGTTCTGGGAAGCGCCGGACATCTACATGAAGATGTCGCCGTTCTGGTACGCGGACACGATCAAGGATCCGATCCTGCTGATGCACGGCGAGGTGGACGATAACACCGGCACGTTCCCGATCCAGTCAGAGCGCCTGTTCGCGGCGCTCAAGGGTCACGGCGCGACGGTGCGCTACGTCACGCTGCCAAACGAGGCGCACGGCTACGCGGCGAGGGAGACGCTGCTGCACGTGATCGCCGAGCGGTTGAACTGGTTCGATAAGTACGTGAAAACCGCGGCGCCGCGCAGCACCGAGGACGCTCAGGCGCGATAGAGCAGCCAGGCCACGAAGGCACGAAGACACGAAGCAGAACGCTAGGGTTTTCTTCGTGATTTCGTGTCTTCGTGGCCAATTGCCATGCCTACTGCGATAGACATCTCGTCGGTCCTGGGCCTCACCGCGCTCGGGATGTTCACGGCGCAGATCCTGATGGGGCTGCTACTGTCGGTCGGCTACAACCCGATCCGGCAGTGGCCGCGTCAGCGGTGGATCAAGCTGTTCACGTTTCACAACTGGCTCGGGTACATCGGCCTCGCTACCGCGTTCATCCATCCGCTGACTCTGCTCGTCTCATCGGAGGCGGGCTTCCGTCTGTTCGACGTCCTGGCGCCGATCTGGTCGCCGACACAGCCGATCCCGAGCACGCTCGGCGCGATCGCGTTCTACCTGATCGCGTTTGTGGTGCTCACGTCGTATTTCCGCCGCGTCTTCGGACGCCGCCGCTGGAAGCAGCTCCATTACGTCGCGTACGCGGCGGCGGCGGTCTTCTATTTCCACGGCGTCGCGGCGGATCCACTGCTCAAGAACCGACCGCCCGATTACATCGACGCGGAGAAGGTGTACGTCGAGGGGTGCGCGTTGCTGGTCGCCGGGGCGACCGTGATGCGCTTTCGGTATCAGAGGGTACGGAGGTAACGGGAACGGAGGTTACAGAGGGAACGGATTCACACAGAGACACGAAGAAACGAAGACGAACGGACTCACAGATCACGATGCCCTGCTTCCAGACTACCCTCGCAAGATGTCAACAGCTCATCTATATATCTTCAGCGACGCTTGCCCAAGTGATTGGCTCGTGGATGGCCACGACAACGTCTGGCACACGATTGTGAATGTCGGGTTTCAGTCCGCGCCGCGACTGCAAGATCAGATCGAAAGCGGCGCTTCACCCAACGCGGTGCTCGAGCAAGACCCCCAGTGGGTCGAGATGATCGAGGCGTTACGATCCGGACTGCCATTTGGTGAGCTTAAGAAATGGAAAACGAGTCCAAGGTATAAGGCGCGGTTTTGCTCTTCGTTCACTGCGACCTGGCCGAGTCATCGCCCTCTGGTTTCAGCGTGTTCATTCCAGGAAAAGACACTTCGCGAATGCGAGAGCGTTCTGTTGAAGGCCTACAACGAACATATCGGCGGTCTGGAGGGACGTGGCATTGGCTTTGAGTCGTTCGACGATCAGAAGGGCCGACGATGCATCCGCCACAGTTACGTGGACATGAGCGGCTTGCACGAGATCATCGGTCGCGAGAATAAGATGCTCGTGCTTCTCTTTCTGGCTTGGTTTGTCGCCGACCAGCACGCCTTTCACAGACAAGAAGTCGTCGACAGCGGCAAGCATGGCTTTGACCGTCTGGCGCTGACGGTCGTGTCGGATATTTTGAGCGAAGACAACGATTCGAGTCGAAAGGGTGAAGCGCTGCTGCGCTGGCTGATCGATCCTGAGGCCAGGGAGATCCCGATCGTCTTGACGCGGTCGCCTCAGAGCGACAGTTTTTCCGGCGATCTTCTCGCGGACAATCTTGCCGGCTGGTTGACCGCCGCGATAAGTGAACCAACGGGAGAGTTCGGCATTCTCGCACGGGACGCCGCCCCCTCAGGTGTTTGGGCCGGATGGCATGTACTCAAGTCATCGACCGGGACATTGGAGTCCACAGCTGCGGTCGACAGACTCCTTGAACCCGGCGAGGTCTAAGAACAATTGCAACCTACGCGATCATTTGGCCTGTCGTCATCGAAGAATCTGCAACAAAGACGTCGTAGTTCATGAGGTTTCCCAGAACTTTTGCTCGGCTCCCCTCTTGCACTGTCGCTGGCGATGCGTGTCGATCCTGCGGACTTCAACGACATCACCAGAGAGATCCTCGCGGGCGCGATTGAGGTCCATCGAGCACTGGGGCCGGGACTGCTTGAGTCCATCTACACGCCTTGCCTCCAATACGAGCTAACGGCGAGGAAGCTCCGCTTCGCAGCGCAGCGAGCGGTTCCGATCGTCTACAAAGGAATGGCGATGGGGGCGGGCTACCGAATCGACTTGGTCGTTGAGGATGTCGTGGTTGTCGAGCTGAAGTCCGCGTCCGTCCTGCTGCCGGTTCACCAAGCTCAGATTCTGACCTACTTGAACCTTACAGCCTGTCCCGTCGGCCTACTGATCAACTTCAACGTCCCGAGGCTGATGGACGGAGTGAAACGTCTGATCAATCCGCGCGCCACCGTGACGAGGCGAACTGAGACGAAGGAAGGAACGAATTAGCATCGGAAAGCGACGCAACGGAGCGCAACAGAAAAGAATTGATCTTTCTTCTCTGTTGTTTCTCCGTTACTCCGTTCCTCCGTGTTGAATTTTCCGTTCCCTCCGTCCCCTCCGTTATCTCAGAACGTGAAGCGCGCCTGGAACTGGAACATCCTCGGCGGATCGATGTTCGCGAGCGCCGGGAGCGCGTTGGTCGCAGCGCCGGCGGCGACCAGTTGACCGAACGTGTTATTCACCGTCGCGAGATCGCCGTAGGTGGTCTGCGCCCGCCCGAGGATGTTGCCGTGGTTGAAGAGGTTGAAGCCCTCCAGCCGAAGCAGGATGCCACGGCCCGCCAGCTTCACGCGTCCTTCGACGAATGCCGACACGTCCTGCGTGCCGGCGCCTCGGAACGCCGACTTGCCGATCACGGCGCCGTTGACAATCGGCCGATCGTTGTTCGCGCCATCACCGTTGTTGTCCACGCCGGTGACGGCATTGAACGGACGCGCGGACGCGAGCTGTGTCACCGTGCCGGCGGTGATGTTGTACGGCAGCTGGTACGTGAGCGTGATCACCGCGCGGTGACGCTGATCCAGAAGGCTGGGTCCGCGTTCTTCTTCGCCGAGCCGCGAGAGCGAACTCTGGTTCGGCCCGATACCGTTGCCGTCCGGCTCGCTGGTATTCGTCGCGCTGGACCACGTGTAGCTGAGCGCCGCGTAGATCTTCGAGTGGCCGCGATAGCTGACCT
>JAYVMG010000065.1:0-5130 GCA_043759095.1 Acidobacteriota bacterium
GTTCTGCCCGAACATCGTGTAGACCGCGTCGGAGCCCATGCCGAGTTTCACGCCGGCCTTGAACGCGCGCCGCGTCGACTCGAGGTTCTTCTCGATGTATTCCTGGAGCGGCGGAATCGTGTCTGGTGCGAAGCCGAACTCGTCCTTCGCCTCGACGTAGTAGCGGTTGTGATCGATGGTCGGCACCCACACCGTGCCGCGCTTCACCATCTCCGCGATCGTCTCTTCGTCGAGCTCGATGCCGTGTTCGATCGAATCAGCGCCGGCGCGGACCGCATCCTTGACGCCGGAGGCGCCGTATGAATGGATCGCGACGGGGCGGTTCTGCGCGTGCGCGGCATCGACCGCCGCTTTCATGTCGTCGAAGGTGACCGTCTGCGTCGTGTCCACGCTCTGATAGCTGCCGCGCGAGCCGTAGATCTTGATCCAGTCCGAGCCGGCTTTCACGCGCGCGTCTGCTTGCTCCTTGAAGTTCAGCGCGGGAGTCCCTGCGCGCGGCGCGGAGATGCCCTGGCCGGCGACGAACATGCGCGGTCCGACCATCCTGCCCATGTTGATCAGATCGCGCATCGCGTAGTCGACCTCGCCAGACGCCCCGAGATCGCGCACGGTGGTGACCCCGGTTTCGAGGGTCCGCCGCGCGTTCTCCGACGCGAGCACCGTCGTCACGCCGGCCGCGCGGCGCGGCTGATTGAGTGGCCGCGTGCCGGGCGCGCGGTCCCAGAAATACGTCATGTGCGTGTGCAGATCGATCAGGCCGGGGATCAGCGTGAAGCGGCTCAGGTCGATCACCTCGACCCCTGCGGGCGGCGCGCCGGTGCCGATCGACGTGATGCGATCGTTGTCGATCACGATGACGGCGTTGGTGATCACCTTGCCGGCGGGATCGATCAGCTTGCCCGCGCGAATCGCTTTCGTCGCCGCAAGCGCAGGTGAGCCAACGAGCAACGCGCCGGCCAGAATCAATAGGCCACGAAGGCACGAAGGCACGAAACCCAATCGCTCTTCTTCGTGTCTTCGTGCCTTCGTGGCGTTCGTGTCTCTTCTCATGAGGCGTATCTCGCTCTCGCTTCTTCAAACTGTCCGGCTATTTCGCGTGCCAGCGCGTCTGGCGCGAGCACGCGCGCGAAGGGGCCGAAGCTGAGGATCCAGCTTTGCAGCGCCCGGTCCAGGCAGACGTCGAGCGACAGCGTCAGCCCGCCGGACGCGCCGTCGCGGAGTTGCTGCGACGGGTGCCATTCGCGCGCCCGCACGTAATCGGCGACCGCCGGCTCGAACTCGACTTCGACATGCTCGGGTGGACCCGAGTGGACGCCGAGCGAGTGGGGGAACGCGGCGTCGGGCAGCTCTTCGATCGGCGTGAAGCGTTCTTCGAGCAACGACACATCCTGAATCCGCTCGACGGCGAACGTGCGCACCTCGTGGTATTCCGGCACGTAGGCGAGCAGATACAAGCCGCCCTGCGCGTACGCGAGCCGATACGGATGCACGAGATACAGCTTGGTGCGGTCGCTGGACTTCGAGTGGTAGGTCAGGTGCGCCTGACGCAGTTGCAGCGTCGCTTCAAGCGCTCGCGCGATGAACTGCTGTTGTCGGGGGTTGTCGCGGCGCATCGGATCCGCCTTGGTGGCGATGACGCGCGGCAGCTGATCCAGAAATTGCCGCATGTGCGGCGTGAGCACGGACGACAGTTTTTCGAACGCGCTTTCCACCTCGTCGCGAAACGGCGTGCCCGACAGCGACTCGAGCAGGGTGCGGCTGAAATAGAGCGCGCAGAGTTCGGCAACGGTGAGGCCGGCAGACAGGCCTTTGAACGCCTGCCCGTTCACCCGCCACCGCGTCCTGCCATCGTCGTGCGACTTGTCGTCGTAGAGCGGGAAGCCGGATTCCTCGAGGGCCTGCAGGTCGCGGCGGATGGTGCGTGTGGTGACCGCGCAGAGGGTCGCCAGTTCGTCGATCGTGACGCCCGCGCCAGGCGACCGCTCGATCTCGCGAAGGATCGTCCATTGTCGAATCACTTCAGCGTTTCGCGGCATCTGCGGAACGAGGATAATTGGCCCTACCGGCAATGGCAAGTCTGCATCAGTCGCGGTGGCGCGTTCGGTACCCTGTCGCTCGCGCGAACCCGACCGTGCCGGTAAACACCGACGTGAGTCCTGAGCCATGACCGAGCAGGAAGCGAGCGTCGTCGCGACGTTGAGCGAGCTTGGGATTGCGTTCACCCGTCATGAACACCCCGCGGTGGCCACCGTCGACGAGGCCGCGCAGCATTGGGCCGGCATCGATGCGACGCACTGCAAGAACCTGTTTTTGCGAAACCAGAAGGGAACCCGGCACTATCTGGTCGTGCTGACGGCGACGAAGAAGGCCGACCTTCGAGCGGTGGCGGATCAGATCGGCGACGGCAAGCTGAGCTTCGCGTCGCCCGAGCGGATGATGACGCATCTGGGACTGACGCCGGGATCGGTGTCGCCGTTCGGTCTGACCAACGATCGGGAACACGCAGTCCGTGTCGTCCTCGATCGAGACTTTCAGCACGCGACGCGGCTGGCGTTTCACCCCAACATCAACACCGCCACGTTCACCATCGCGGCCGCCGACTTCAAGAAGTTTCTGGACGCCTGCGGCAATCCCGTCCAGCACGTGACCGTCTGAATTTCAGACTTGAGACTTGAGACTTGAAACTTGCTTCCAGCCCCCAGCCCCCAGCCCCCAGCCCCTGATTCCGTGTGACCTGATCTGTCACAGCCCGGTCTTACACTGCTCGTGCATGACGATTCATTCCGCTCAAGACCACGCACAAACCGTTGCAAAAGAGTGGGTTACGTTTCCCGGTGGGGAGCTCGAAGGCGCCCGCCCGAAGGCGCTGTGCCCGGCGTGCCGGGAGGCGTTCAAGCGCGAGGCTCGACCCGCCAGACCGACGCTGTGTTTCCAGTGCTATCGCGTGGATCTGGATCGCGAGCGGGCGCTGCGCGCGGCGGGCGAGTTGGACACGGCGTCGGACGCGCGGTTCCAGTCGCAGTTGCCGTTCGAGCCGGTCAACCGCGTCCGGCTCGACACATTGAAGGCCGCGCGCATCGACGCGCGCGCGACGGCGAGTCAGGGCATCGGCCAGTACGCGGATAAGCGGCGGCACGCGCAGATTGAAGCGCGTCACGCGTTGCAGGCGATCGCGGCCGGATTGCACGCGCGTCAGCTGACGCCGGCGGCGCAGACGCAGGCGATGGCGTCGGCGATCCACGCCGCCGAGCTGCAGCTGCCCGATGCGTGGCTGCCGTACGTGGTGTCGCGGTAGGCCGAACTGTTCATGCCATACTGATGTCCATCGATCCGCTGATTACCGCCATCACGCTGATACTGGGACTCGCCATTGGCGTGACCGTCGGCTGGCTCGCGTCCCGGCCCGCGCAATCCCGTCTCCAGAACGTCATCCACACCGAGCGCGCCGTCCACGACGAGCGGCTGAAGGCGTACCACGACGCTGAAGGCAAGCTTCGCGACGCGTTTCAGGCGCTCAGCGCCGATGCGCTGAAGACCAACAACGAAGCGTTCCTCTCGCTCGCGGAAACGCGCATGCGCGAAGCGCGCACGGAAGCCGCGGGCGACATCGACGCGCGCAAGAAGGCGATCGAGGATCTGCTGGCGCCGATGGCGAAAACGCTCGAGCAAGTGGACCGCGAGATCAAGGACTCCGAGCGCCGTCGCGTCGAGAGCGGCGCGCAGTTGATGCAGAAGATCGCGTCGCTGGATGTCGCGGGACAGGGCCTGCGCGATGAGACGCGCCGGCTGACCGATGCGCTGAAGCGGCCCGGTGTTCGCGGCCGCTGGGGTGAGCTTCAGCTCAAGCGCGTCGTCGAACTCGCCGGGATGATCGAGCACTGCGACTTCACGGAGCAGCACACGATCCAGGGGGCGGACGATGGGCGCATTCGCCCGGACGTGATCGTCCGGCTGCCGGGCGGTAAACAGATCGTGATCGATGCGAAGACGCCGCTCGACGCGTACCTGCGCGCGCTCGAGGCGCCCGACGAAGCCACCCGGCAGAAACTGCTGGCCGAGCACGCGGGTCAGGTGCGCACCCACATCGCGCAGCTCTCGGCGAAGAGCTACTTCGACAAGATCGCGTCCACCCCCGAGTTCGTCGTCATGTTTCTGCCGGGCGAGATGTTCTTCAGCGCGGCGCTCGAGCAGGATCCCGCACTGATCGAGTACGGTGTGGAGAAGCACGTCATCCCCGCGAGCCCGACAACGCTGATCGCGCTGCTGCGGGCGGTGGCGTACGGCTGGCAGCAGGAGGCGATGGAAGAGAACGCGCGCAAGATCAGCGATCTCGGCAAGAACCTCTACGAGGCCGTCCGCACCCTCGGTGGTCATTTCCAGAATCTCGGCACGAAGCTCAGGTCCAGCCTCGACGCCTACAACGACGCGGTCGGGTCGCTCGAGGGCAACGTCCTCGTAAAGGCGCGACGATTCAAAGAACTGCAGGCTGCCAACGGTGGCGAGGAGATCAAGCCGCTCGAGCTGATCGACCGCGTTCCGCGGATGCTGCAGGCCGCAGAACTCACCGACGGCCTGCCGTTCCACGACGAGGAAGAAGACGCTGAGCCTGTGCGCACACGGTGAACGCGTCCTACGCCCGCGATCTCGAGCTCGCGCGCCTGTGCGAGGCCGGCGACGAGCATGCGTGGGAGCGCTTCGTCCTCGAGTACCGCCCCGCGCTCTACCGCGCGGCCGATGCGCTCGATTCCAGCGGCGGTGCGCGCGACCTCGCCGATTCCCTGTACGCGGATCTGTACAGCAAGTCACTCCTTCGCTACTTCCAGGGACGCAGCAGCCTGGTCACGTGGCTGCGCGCCGTGCTCGCGCAACGGTATGTGGATCGCGTCCGCGCGCAGAAACGGTTCGAGCCGCTGCCGGACGAAGACCGTGCGTCGCCGCGGCCGGAGGGGCGTCCCGTCGATCCACCAGACCCCGATCGGTCGCGGCATCTGGCGCTCCTGGGGCAGGCACTGGCCCGCGCCGTCGACCGGCTCGACAGCCGGGACCGCCTGCGGCTCGGTTGCTACTATGGTCAGGAATTGACGCTTGCCGAGACCGGACGGCTGCTCAAGGAACACGAGGCCACCGTCT
>JAYVMG010000066.1:0-13524 GCA_043759095.1 Acidobacteriota bacterium
AGTGCGAGTCCGCGCTCAAATTCGAAGAGTTCGAGGACAACCTCCGCAAAGAAGTTCTGCTGACGATCGGCGCGCGCTAAACACGCGCCCGGTCTTTCATCTTCTCCTTTCCTCTTTGCTGCTCTCTTCGCTGCTTTTTTCTTCGGCTTCTTCAAAGTAGTCGCAGTCAGGGCACACCCATTCCCGCGTCGTGCGCGTCAGGGCATCTGGATAGCCCGGCACGCGCGTGATGGTGTGACTGTCTGTGATCTGCATCGTCCCGCCGCACAACGGGCACTCCTTGGGCGCGGCCATGCATAGACGCTAGCATCGGCCTCGTCGCCTTGACAAGCCTGCGATCGGCTCCTATCGTTAGCGGCACGTCGATGTCGCAGCTATCCCACGAATGTTTTGCGGACGAAATCGCCATCGACTTTCCCTCTGTGGGCAACGTCGTCGATCGGATGCGCGACGCGTTTCTCGGCGAGCGCGCGGATGCCGGCGTCCTCCGTGCTGAGGTGTCGCTGTCGCAGCGCGAGGCGCTGGCCGGCCACATCGTGTCGCTGAAAGTGCCCGTCCGGATCACCTGCCCCCACTGCGGGGGACGCGGTGAAACGTGGACCGAGCCATGCACCCTGTGCCTCGGCACCGGCGAGTCCGTGTTTCATCAGGCGCTGCGCGTATCGGTACCGCCGCGCATCGCCGACGGCGCCTGCGTCCGTTTCCGCATGAAGTCACCTGACGCCGCCTCGATCCGCATCGAACTGCGCGTCGCGATCCGTTCCTCAGCCACCTAGCCCAAAGCCCCAGCACCTAGCCCCCCTTTTGTGAAGTCGCACGTTGATTTCGTAGGCGTTCTGTTCATCGTCTGGGGTCTGCTGACCGTGCTGATCGGCGTCTCGACGCTGGCGCTCGGGGTCGGCGCGGTCGCGCTCATCACCTCGTCCGGGCATCGGGGAGACGGCGGTCAGGTCGCGGCCAGTCTCACCGCGGCGGTGTTCACCGCGCTGGCGTTGATCGCCATTCTCTGGGGCGTCGCGCATGTCGTGGTGGGCATCCCGCTCCGCCGGCGCACGCCGTGGTCGCGGCTGATGGCGCTGATGCTCGGGTCCGTGGACCTGTTGCTGCTGCCGTATGGCACTGCGCTCGGGGTATATGCGCTCTGGACGCTGCTGAGTGAGGGCGGAAAAGGCCTGTTCAACGCCAGGGCTGAGGGCTAGGGGCTGAGGGCTTTGTCGCGCTGTACGATATTCTTGGCGCATGCAGGTTGAGCAAGGCTCCGTCCTGGAGGCGTTGAAGGTCGTCCAGGATCCCGATCTTCACCGCGACATCGTGAGCCTCGGATTCATCAAGGACCTGGCGATTGACGGCGGCCGCGTCGCGTTCACGATTGAGCTGACGACGCCGGCGTGTCCCGTCAAGGATCTGTTGTGCGACCAGGCGCGCGCTGCGGTGATGCAGGTGCCTGGCGTCAGCAGCGTGGACGTCCAGATGAGCGCCCGGGTCCGCGAGGCCGTCGGCTCCGATGGCGGCCGTCAGGCGGTGCCCGGCGTGAAGAACGTCATCGCGGTCGGCGCCGGCAAGGGCGGCGTCGGCAAGACGACCGTTGCGGTGAATCTTGCGATCGCGCTGGCCAAGAGCGGCGGACGCGTCGGTATCATCGACGCCGACATCTACGGTCCGAACGTGCCAATCATGCTCGGCATGAAAACGCAGCTCACCACCGACGGCCAGAAAATCGTGCCGGCCGAAAAGTTCGGCTTGCAGGTCATCTCGATGGGCTTTCTCACCGCAGACGATGCGCCGATCATCTGGCGCGGGCCGATGCTGCACGGCGCGCTGCAGCAGTTCTTCCGCGAGGTCGCGTGGACGAATCTCGACTACCTCATCATCGACCTGCCGCCGGGCACCGGCGACGTCGCGCTGAGCCTCAGCCAGACGGTGCCGGTCGCGGGCGCGATCGTCGTCACCACGCCACAGCAGGTGTCGCTGGCCGACAGCCGCCGCGCGATTGCGATGTACAAGAAGCTCAACATCCCGCCCATCGGGATCATCGAGAACATGAGTTACTTCGTGTGCGGCAACTGCCACCACGAAGCCGATATTTTCGGGCACGGCGGCGGCGAGCAGATGGCGACCGACTTCGGCATTCCGTTTCTCGGGCGCATTCCGATCTATCAGCCGATTCGCGAAGGCAGCGATACGGGAGTGCCGCTGATGATCAGCGAACCGGATTCGCCGTCGGGCAAGGCGTTCATGGCCGCGGCGGAGCGAACCGCCGCGCAGGTGTCGATCGCGAGTTACAGTCGGCCGACCATTCAGCTGACGGTGGTCAAGTGACGAAGACAGATCGGCCACGAAGACACGAAGGCGCGAAGATCGGTTTGGAAAAGGATTGCTTCGTGTCTTCGTGCCTTCGCAGCTATGCGATCCTCGCGCTGCTGACCGTGTCCGCGTGTGCGCCGGCGCCGGCGACCGACAAGACGCCGAAGGCCGGCGCCGAGATGAGCCGCGCGGTGCTCGATCCGTACCTGAAGATTCAGGCGGCGCTGGCCGGCGACAGCATGGAAGGCGTCAAAGCCAACGCCGGCAACGTGGCGGACGCGGCGACCGCGCTCGGCGCGCCGGCGATGAAGATCGACACCGCGGCGCTCAACATGACGACGGTCATCGAGATCGCGGATGCGCGCGAGAAGTTCGGCGCGTTGAGCGAGGCGATCGACAAGTACATGACCGGCCTGAAACTGGTGCCGCCGGCCGGCGTGAAGGTGGCGTTCTGCCCCATGGTGCAGAAACCGTGGATGCAGGCAGAGGCGGATCTCCGCAATCCATATTACGGAAAAGACATGCTGACCTGCGGCAACTTCCGGTGAACATTTCCTGCACCAGACACACGCTCGATAACGGACTGGACGTCCTCCTCCACGAGGATCACGCCTGCCCGATCGTCGCCGTGAATCTCTGGTACCACGTCGGCTCGAAGAACGAGCAGCCAGGTCACACCGGCTTCGCCCACTTGTTCGAGCACCTGATGTTCGAAGGATCGCAGCATCACGACCACGGGTTCTTCCAGCCATTGCAGGGCGCGGGCGCCACGCTGAACGGATCCACCAACGCCGATCGCACGAACTACTGGGAAGTGGTGCCGACCGGCGCGCTCGAGCTCGCGCTGTGGATGGAATCGGACCGAATGGGCTATCTGCTGCCCGCGCTCACCGAGGCCAAGTTCTCCAATCAGCGCGACGTCGTGCTGAACGAGCGCCGGCAGAACTACGAGAACCGCCCGTACGGTCTGGCGCCGATGGCGCTGCTGGCTGCGCTCTTTCCGCCGGAGCATCCATATCACTGGACCACGATCGGCAACGTGGCGGACATCGAGGCCGTGAAGCTCGATGAAGTGCGCGCGTTCTTCCGCCGTTACTATCACCCGGCCAATGCGTCGATCGCCCTTGCGGGCGACATCAATCCCGACGCAGCGCTGGCGCTCGTGAATCGGTACTTCGGCGACATCGAAGCCGGCGAGCGTGTTGATCCCATCCACGTCGACGCATCGCTGTCGCGCGACGTGCGGATCCAGTTCGAGGATCGCGTGGAGCTGCCGCGGCTCTACCTTGCGTGGATCACGCCGGCCATGTTCGCGGACGACGACGCGGATCTCGATCTCGCGACGGATCTGCTGGCCAACGGCAAGACGTCGCGCCTCTATCGCCGGCTCGTGTTCGACGAGCGCCTCGCCACCGACGTCTCCGCCTCGCAGAACTCGCGCGAGATGATGGGCTACGCGCAGATCACCGCGACCGCCGCGCCAGGCCACACGCTGGCCGAACTCGAACACGTGATCTTCGAGGAGATCGCGCGGCTGGCCGACAGCGGTCCGACCGACGAGGAGATCGATCGCGGCCGCGTGCAGGCCGAAGCGCAGTTCATGTTCCGGCTCCAGACCGTCGGCGGCTTCGGCGGCAAATCGGATCAGCTCAACGCCTACAACGTGTTCCTGAAGGATCCGTCGTACTTCCGCAAGGATCTCGAGCGCTATCAGGTCTGCACGAAAGCCTCGCTGCAGGCGGTGGTCAGGCGCTATCTCGATCCGGCGCGCCGCGTGACGCTCAGCATCGTGCCGCACGGCCGCACACAGCTTGCCGCGCCGGACTCCACGACGGCGGCCGTCTCGTGACCCTTCGACACGGCTCAGGGCAGGCTCTCGACCTGGCTCGAGGCAGAGCATGACGGTCGATCGTTCGCGCCTGCCGACGCCCGGCCCGACGCGCACGTTCCCGTTTCCCGCCATCGAGAAATCGACGCTGCCCAACGGTCTTCGCGTCTGGACGGTCCATCACACGCAGGTGCCGCTCGTCGCGTTCACCCTGCTGATCCGGCGTGGCGCCTCGTCGGATCCCGCGGGGAAGGACGGACTGGCTGCGGTCACCGCCGACATGCTCGACGAGGGGAGCGGTGATCGCTCGGCCATCGAGATCCATGAAGCGCTCGCGCGCCTCGGCGCGCAGTTCGACACCGACATCGGCCCCGACGCGACGGTGGCGAGCGTCACCGTCCTGAGCCGCTTCACCCAGCGCGCCCTCCAGCTCCTCTCCGACATCGTCGTTCGCCCCGCGAATCGCGAGGAAGATTTTCTTCGCGTGCGCCAGCTGCGGCTGCACCGCCTGACGCAGATGCGCGACGTGCCGGGCGCCGTCGCGGATCGCTCGTTCCTGAGACTCGTGTATGGATCGCATCCGTACGGCCACTCGGCGGTCGGCACCGAGGCGTCGCTGGCCTCCCTGAATGTGGACGATGTGCGCGCGTTTCATGCGGGAGCGATTCGTCCGGACGCGGCGACGCTGATCGCGGTCGGCGATTGCGATCACGCCTCGATGGTTCGGCTGGCCGGCGATGCGTTTGCTGATTGGACAGGACAGGGCGCAGCCGAACCGGGCGACGGCGGACTGCTGCCCCGGAGCGCGCGGCTGAACGTCGTCCCGCGTCCGCGCTCGCCGCAGTCGGAATTGCGCATCGGCCAGGTGGCCGTCGCGCGCGACACCCCCGACTACCACCCGCTGGTCGTCGCGAATACGATCCTCGGCGGACAGTTCGTCAGCCGGATCAACCTGAACCTGCGCGAGGACAAGGGCCTCACCTACGGGGCGCGGACGGCATTCGAGTTCCGCCGTCAGCCGGGACCGTTTGTCCTGCAGGTCAGCGTCCAGACCAGCGGTACGGCCACGGCCATCGAGGAATCGATCGGCGAGATCGCCGGCATCCGCGGTCCGCGGCCGGTGACGCCTGCGGAGCTCGAGCTCGGCATCGCGGCGCTGACGCGCGGCTACGCGCGCAGCTTCGAAACCGGTGAGCAGATCGGGCGCGCCGCACTGCAGCTCGCGCTGTACGACCTGCCAGACGATTACTTCGAGCAGTTTGTCCCGCGCATCGAGCGCGTCACCGCAGACGATGTGTCGCGCGTGATGACGACGCATCTGGATCCCGCGCGCCTCGTCACGCTGGTGGTCGGCGACCTCGACGTCATCGGTCCTGATCTCGGCGCTCTTGGTCTCGGCGACGCCGTCGTCCTGTCCCCAGACGCGTTCTGATAGCATCCACAATCCCCGATGAAGGCCGTCAGGTTTCACCAGCACGGCGGGCCGGAGGTCCTCCGCTATGAGGACGTGCCGGATCCGGATCTCGCGCCCGGCGAGGTGCTGGTGCGGGTTCGCGCCTGCGCGCTGAATCATCTTGATCTGTGGGGCCGCCGCGGTCTGCCTGGCATTTCGATTCCGCTGCCGCACATCCCCGGCAGCGATATCGCCGGCGACGTCGTGTCGTCGACGGTCGCGGATGTGTCTGCCGGACGCCGCGTGATGCTGCAGCCCGGGGTCAGCTGCGGCCGCTGCCAGGCGTGCTTGTCTGGCGTCGACAACGAATGTGCGCGCTACGAAGTGCTCGGTTACGTGAACCACCCCGGCGGCTACGCCGAGTACGTGAAAGTGCCGGCGCAGAACCTGATCTCGATCCCGGACGAGATCGACTACGTGCATGCCGCGGCGTTTCCGCTGACGTTCCTCACCGCCTGGCACATGCTGATGACCCGCGCGAAGTTGAAGCGGGGCGAGGATGTGCTGGTGCTTGCGGCGGGCAGCGGGGTGGGGCAGGCGGCGATCCAGATCGCGTTTCTGCATGGCGCGCGCGTCTTTGCGACCGCAGGGTCAGCGGACAAGCTCGAACGCGCGCGGGCGCTTGGAGCGTTCGAGGTCATCGACCACCACCAGCAGGATATCGCCGAGGAAATCAAGCGGCTGACGAACCGGCGAGGGGTGGATGTCGTCATAGAACATGTCGGCGAGGCGACGTGGGCGAAGAGCGTCCGGTCGATGGCTCGCGGTGGACGGCTGGTCACCTGCGGCGCGACGACCGGAGCCAACGGCGCCATCAACCTGAACGCCTTGTTCTCCAAGCAACTCACGATTCAGGGTTCCTACATGGGCACCAAGGGAGAGTTGATGCGCGCGGCGCGCTTTTTCTTCGCGGGTCAGCTGAAGCCGGTGATCGATCGCAGGTTCGCGCTGGCCGATGCTGCCAACGCGCATCGGCGGATGGAAGAGTCGGGGCAGTTCGGCAAGATCGTGCTCGACGTCGAGTGATCGTCAGTGAAACGCTTCAGCATCAGCCTGTTCGTCCTGATTGCCGTCGTCAGCATCGTGCTGGCGGCCGCGACGATCTGGCTCTTCATCACCAATCCCGTCACGGTGGCCACCGCCGTCAACGAAGGCGAGATCTCGCCGCTCGTCCGCAGCCTCGCGGAAGTGCTGCTGACCGCGTTCGGCGGGTTGCTGAAATACCTGTAGGGCTCAGGGCTCAGGGCTCAGGGCTTTCTTCAGAAACTTCGTCAGGATATATCCGTCCCAGAATTTGAACGGCGCCTTGCCCGTGCTGTAGTGGCCGCAGCGCAGGACCGCGACCTCGTGCGGGATCCCCATCTCCTGGAATGCGCGCACCAGATCCTCCGACAGATCCACCGGGAACGTCAGGTCGTAACGCGCGTAGACGAGCAGTGTCTTCCGATTGCGCAGCCGTTCGAGATAGCCGCGCGGGCTGATCGGCTGCCACAGCGATCGCAGCAGATCGAGCTCGATGTGGCCGTTCATTCCCTCGCGGACATGTTTCGTCGACAGGCCGCGCCAGACGACGTCCGCGAAATACGGCGAGATGTGATTCAGCGCTTCGGCCTGCACGAGTGGTTCGTGCGCCGCCGTCAGCAGAGCCAGGCAGGATCCGAGGCTCGTGCCGAGAATGCCGATGCGTTCGTAACCCTCCGTGTGCAGCCACGCGATCGCGCGTCGCGCATCCAGCACTGCCTGCCGGCACACTTGCAGCGTTCGCACCACGTTCGCGCTGACGATGTAGTCGGCGCGACGCAGTTCTGGCGGCATGCGCTGATCGTGATACGGCAGGCTCAAGCGCAGCGCGCTCATGCCGTTTATCGCGAGTAATTTGGACAAGCCGACGTGTCCGCCTGCATCTGAATTCCACTGCGGCATCACGAGGACCGCCGCGCGGCTGCGTGCGCCATCCTTCTTCGGCTTCGCGCGAAAGTACCGGCACCGTACCGTGTTGTTCGATTCGTGCGGCGTCGTCAGCGCGCTCGGGAACGTGAGCAGATCGCCGTCAGCGGCGGGCGTCAGCGTGTAGTCGGCGGTGGGCGACGGCGTGAAGAACGCGTCGGTGTCGGCCATGACCCGCGACACGTAGTCGCCGATCGCGTCCACCGGATGCGTGCCGGTCTGAAGATCTTCGGTGGGAATCCAATCGAGGCCCCACTCAAACGGGCGGACGACGCGATCTTTGGTGACGGAGGCGAGCCGGTGTTCCCACGCGTGGAAGAAAGCTTGAAGCATTCATCCTCCATGCTATACTGCCTGTCTCATGTGCTTCACCTCCGACAGTCGAAAGCGTCTCAGCCCTAAGCGGGCCTGCCGCGTCGGAGTGTGTGTGCTCGAGCGCTGAATTTTTTCAATCGAGCGACCTGCTGCCGACCGGCCAAAAACCGCGTCGGCTTTTTTTTTGGAAAATTACCAGGGACACAAAGGGTACGAAGGACACTAAGACGATGACGATCGAAGTAGGCATTCTCGGGGCGACCGGAATGGTGGGCCAGCAGTTCATTGCACTGCTCGCGACACATCCGTGGTTCAAGGTCACATGGCTCGGGGCGAGCGAGCGCTCTGCCGGGAAAGCGTTTCGCGACGCGGCGGCCTGGCGTCTTCCGAGTTCGCTGCCCAAGGACGTCGCGCGTCTGAAGGTCGAGAACGCGTCGGGCGCGGCCGGCAAAGCGCCCAAACTTGTCTTCTCCGGTCTCGACTCGTCGGTCGCCGGTGAGATTGAGGGCGCCTTCGCACAGGCGGGACACGTGATCGTCAGCAACTCGCGCAACTACCGCATGGAAGCGGACGTGCCGCTGCTGATTCCGGAAGTGAATGCGGATCATCTCGCGCTGTTGAACGCGCAGGCGTCGCGCGGATGGACCGGGCGCATCGTCACCAACCCCAACTGCGTCGTCGTCGTCTACGCCATGGCGCTGGCGCCGCTGCGGCAGTTCGGATTGAAGGCGTCGATGATCACCTCGCTGCAGGCGATCTCGGGCGCCGGCTATCCCGGCGTGCCGTCGTGGGACATTCTCGGCAACGTGATTCCGTTCATCGGCGGCGGTGAGGAAGAGAAGATCGAAACCGAGACGAACAAGATCCTGGGCGCGCTGAAGAACGGCGTCGTCGAGAATCATCCAGTGACCGTCAGTGCCGCGGTGACGCGTGTACCGGTGCACAACGGGCACACCGGATCGATTGCGGTGGCGCTCGAGCAGAAACCGGAGCCGGAAGCGATCATCGCCGCATGGAACGGCTATCGCGGCAAGCCGCAGGAACTGGATCTGCCGACCGCGCCGCCGCAACCGATCGTGTACCTCACCGAGCCGAATCGTCCGCAGCCGGCGCTCGATGCGAACCGCGACGGCGGCATGACGATCACTGTTGGCCGCCTTCGTCCCTGCCCGGTGCTCGACTACAAATTCGTCGCGCTCGGGCACAACACGATCCGCGGGGCGGCCGGCGCCGCGATTCTCAACGCTGAACTGATGCACCGCGAGGGGCTCTTGTGAGATCGCGTATTCGCCACGAAGACGCGAAGACACGAAGTGGATCCGATCGTACAGGTACGGCTTCGCGCCTTCGTGCCTTCGTGGCCAATCGCGACCACACCATGCGGGCGGTATCCCGATGAGCGTCGTCATGAAATTCGGCGGGACGTCGGTCGCGGATCCCGACGCCATCACCCGCCTGATCGGGATCGTCCGTCAGCAGCAGGCGAAGACCAAGAGCACGCCCCTGGTCGTCGTCTCGGCGCTGTCGGGAGTCACCGACAAGCTCGTGGCGATCGCACAGTTCGCTGAGGACGGCGCGACCGGGAAGGCCGCCGCCGAAGTGGCCGCTCTGGTCGAGCGGCACGTGGCCGTGGCCACTGCGGTCACGAGCAAGAGCCGGCCGACGGTGGTGGCCGACGTGCGGCGCGAGCTCGAAGAACTGAATGGTCTCGTGCATGCGCTCGCCGTGCTGCGCGAGGTATCGCCGCGATCGCGCGACGCGGTCCACGCGGTAGGCGAGTTGGTCAGCAGCCGGATCGTGGCGGCGGCGTTTGCCGATCACGGCATTCCCAGCAGCTGGGTGGATGCGCGGACCGTGCTGGTGACCGACGCCGAGCACACCGCGGCCATCCCCGACATGATGGAAACGGGCGACCGTGTGCGCGATCGCATCGCACCGCTGCTGGCCGAAGGCAAGGTTGTCGTTCTCGGCGGTTTCATCGGGGCGACGGCGAACGGCGTCACGTCCACGCTTGGCCGCGGCGGATCCGATTACTCGGCGGCGATTTTCGGCGCGTGCCTCGGCGTCGACGAGATCCAGATCTGGACCGATGTGGACGGCATGCTGACGGCGGACCCGCGCATCGTGCCGCAGCCACGCCTGGTGCCGCAGTTGTCGTTCGCGGAAGCGTCCGAGCTGGCGTACTTCGGCGCAAAGGTGCTCCATCCCAGCACGATCCTGCCGGCGGTCGCGAAGAACATCCCGGTCCGCATCGTCAACGCGCGCCGGCCCGAGAATACCGGCACGCTGATCACCGCGGACGGGCGGCCCGCGGAAGGACAGCTCACCGCTCTCGCCTGCAAACGCGACGTCACCGTCGTCGACATCACGTCGACGCGCATGCTGATGGCGCACGGTTTTCTCCGCCGGCTGTTCGAGGTGTTCGAGCGGTTCAAGACGGCGGTTGATGTCGTGACGACGTCGGAGGTCAGCGTGTCGGTGACGATCGATGACACGCGCCGGCTCGAGGCGATTCTGGACAACCTCCATAATTTCGCCGAGGCGAGTTGCGAGCGAGAGATGGCGATTATCTGCGCCGTCGGCGAGAATCTCCGGGCGGATCCGACGCTGTTTGGCCGCGCGGTCACGGCGCTCGACCGCATCCCACTGCGTCTCGTGTCGCAGGCGGCCTCGAGACGAAACATTACGTTCGTGTTACGCGACGCGGACGTGCCCCATGCGATGATGCGGTTGCACGAGACCTTCTTCTGATGGCTGACATCGCCACGCTGGCGATCAACCTCTTTACCACGGGGGACACGGTCAGTGTCCTCCGTGTCCCCCGTGGTGGAGAGTCGAGAATGAACGTGGAGAGTTGCGCATGAAGCTCCTTCTGGTCGGCCACGGGAAGATGGGCACGCTCGTCGGTGAGCTGGCGCCGCAGTACGACTGTGAAGTCGTGGGCGTGATTGATCCGGGGTCGCCGCTGCATGGCGGCGGACCGGGAGCGGACAGCTGGGCCGGCGTGGACGTGGCGATCGATTTTTCGACGCCCGATTCGGTGGTCACGAACGCGAAGGCGCTCTCGGCGCGCGGGATCAACCTGGTCATCGGCACCACCGGCTGGTCGCAGCACGAAGCGGCGTTGCGCAAGGCCGTGGCCGATGCCTGCGTGGGCATTGTGGCGGCGCCGAATTTTTCGACGGGTGTGGTGCTGTTCGAGGCGCTGGTCGCACATGCGGCGAAGCTGTTTGCATCGCAAACTGAGTTTGCCGCGTTTCTGCACGAGGCGCACCATGCTGCGAAGATCGACGCGCCGTCCGGCACCGCCCTGTCGTTGAAGCGCGCGATGGAGCAGGCCGGATTTCCGCGGCCGATCGATGTGTCGTCGACACGCGCGGGCTTCATTCCGGGCACGCACACCATCGGGTTCGACGGTCCGGCGGAAACGATGACGCTCACGCACACCGCTCGCGATCGCACAGCGTTTGCGCGCGGCGCACTGACGGCGGCGAAGTGGATCCACGGCAAGCGCGGCTGGTTCACAATGCGCGACGTGCTCGGGATCACGTAGGTCGGGTAGGTCAGGTGGGTCTGGTGGGAGAAGACACATGAGAACACCGTTTACGGGAGTAGGCACGGCGCTCGTCACGCCGTTTACGAAGAATGGCGACATGGACGAAGCGGCAGTCCGTCGGCTCGGGCGCCGTCAGATCGATGCCGGCATTCACTTTCTGTGTCCGTGCGGCACCACCGGCGAGAACCCGACGCTCACCGCCGCCGAACGGCTGCGCATGATCGAGATCCTCGTTGAGGAAGCCAACGGCAAGGCGCCGATCCTCGCGGGCGCCGGCGGCTACGACACGCGCGAATTGATCCGCGCGGCCGGCGAGATGGCGCGCCTCGGCGTGTCGGGATTCCTGTCGGTCACGCCGTACTACAACAAGCCGACGCAGGAAGGCCTCTACCAGCACTACCGCGCGTTCGCCGAGAGCACGCCGCTGCCGATCGTGGTCTACAACGTGCCGGGCCGCACCGGCGTGAACGTGGACGTGTCCACGCTCGCGCGTCTCGCGAAGATTCCAAACATCGTCGGCGTGAAGGAAGCCTCTGGCAACGTGTCGCAGATGTGCGAGATCGTTCGCGCGGTGCCCTCGGACTTCATCGTGCTCTCAGGAGACGATGCGCTGACGCTGCCGTTGATGGCTGTGGGTGGGCACGGCATCATCTCGGTGGCGGGCAACGAGATTCCGGCGGAGATGGTGAAGATGGTGGAGGCGGCCGAACGCAACGACTTCGCCGCCGCGCGCGCGGTCCACGCGCGGATCTTCCCGCTGATGTCGATCAACTTCATCGAGTCGAACCCGGTGCCGGTGAAAGCGGCGATGGCCGCGATGGGCCTGATCGACGAGATCTACCGCCTGCCGATGGTGTCGCCGACGGCGGCGTCGAAGGACAGGATCAACGCCGTGCTCAAGGAGCTCGGTCTCCTGAAGGGCGTGCTCGCGTAATGCTGGAAACCGACATCAAGGAACTCGTAGCAGCCGGCGCATCGGCGGATCGCGACAAGGCGCGCGCCGTGTTCGCGCAACTGCGAGAGGCGCTGTCGCTGGGACAAGTGCGCGCGGCCGAGCCCGACTTGTCGAGCCCAATCGGGTGGCGCGTGAATCTCTGGGTCAAGCAGGGCATCCTGCTCGGCTTCAAGTTCGGCGACATGGTCGATGCGTCGATGGATCACGGCAAGCTGCCGTTCTACGACAAGGACACGCTGCCGCTGAAAAAACCTGGGCTGGCCGCCGGCGTTCGCATTGTCCCCGGCGGTTCGGCGATTCGCGACGGTGCGTACCTCGCGCCTGGCGTCATCTGCATGCCGCCGATGTACGTGAACATCGGCGCGTATGTCGGCGAAGGATCGATGATCGACTCGCACGCGCTCGTCGGCTCGTGCGCCCAGGTCGGCGCACGCGTCCACGTCAGTGCTGCAGCCCAGATCGGCGGCGTCATCGAACCGGTCGGCGCGCTGCCGGTGATCATCGAAGACGATGTGCTGATTGGCGGGAACACGGGCATCTACGAAGGCGCGATCATCCGAGCGCGTGCCGTGATCGCGGCGGGTACTGTGCTCACTGGCTCGACGCCCGTCTACGACCTGGTCAAGGGCGAGATCATCAAGCCGACTGCCGATCGTCCTCTGATCATCCCGGAAGGTGCGGTCGTCGTGCCGGGTGCGCGCGCGGTGACGTCGGGCAAAGGCGTCGAGTGGGGTCTCTCGCTCGCGACGCCGGTCATCGTGAAATATCGCGACTCGCGCACCGACACACGCACGGAGCTCGAAGCGTGGATCCGGTAGACATCGTCTCGCTGACGCGCAGCCTTGTTGACATCGATTCGACGACGGGGCGCGAGGGCGGATGCGGGCGATGGCTGGCGGATTATCTACGCGGCCGCGGCTGGTTTGTGAACGAACAGCGTGTGGACGACACGCGTTTCAACGTCCTCGCCAGTGTGGCGCAGAACTCCACAGTGGCGCAGAATGTCGAAGTGGCGCAGAATGTCGAAGTGGCGCAGAACTTCAGTTCTGCGATCGTGTTCTCCACCCACTTCGACTGCGTCCCGTCCTTCTTCCCCAGCCGCGTCGAAGGCGACAAGCTCTTCGGCCGCGGCTCGTGCGACGCGAAGGGGATCCTTGCCGCGCAGG
>JAYVMG010000067.1:0-5123 GCA_043759095.1 Acidobacteriota bacterium
TCGGGCCGTTTGTTCCGGCCGATGGCGGACACGATGGGCTTCGCGCTGCTCGGGTCGCTGATCTGCACGATGACGCTGCTCCCGGTGCTGTGCTCGTACGTGTTGCGGAAGCAGGTGAAGGAGCCGACGGTTCAGGTCTACGAGCGGATTCGCGCCGGCTACGGACGGTTGCTCGAGGCCTGCCTGCGGCAGCGCGCGGCGACGGTCGTGGCCTGCCTCACGGTGTTCGGCGCGTCGCTCCTGCTGGTGCCGTACATCGGCGCGGAGTTCATGCCGCACCTCGACGAGGGCGCGCTCTGGGTTCGCGCGACGATGCCGTACACCATTTCCTTCGACGAAGCCTCGAAGCTCGGTCCCCAGGTGCGTGACCTCCTGCAGGGATTCCCGCAGGTGACCACGGTCGCCAACGAACTCGGACGGCCTGACGATGGCACCGATCCGATCGGGTTTTTCAACGACGAGTACTTCGTGGGACTGAAGCCGTACGGCGATTCGTCATGGGCCGGGTCGATCCAGACGAAGCCGCAGCTGATCGCGGCGATCCAGCAGAAGCTGAAGGCGTTTCCCGGCATCATCTTCAATTACACGCAACCGGCTGCGGACGCCGTCGACGAGGCGGAAACCGGGCTGAAGAGTTCGCTGGCGGTGAAGATCTTCGGTGCGGACCTGAACACGCTCGAATCGAAAGCCGAGGCGGTGCAGCGCGCCATGTCCACCGTGCCTGGCATTTCGAACATCACGCTCGTGCGCGAACTCGGGCAGCCCAGCCTGACGATCGAGCCGGACCGCGCGAAGATCGCGCGCTACGGCCTGAACGTCGCCGACATCAACACCCTGATTGAGACGGCCGTCGGCGGGGCGCCGGCGACGCAGGTGATTCAGGGCGAGCGATCGTTCGACCTCGTGGTCCGCCTGCAGGAGCCGTATCGGCAGAGCATGGAGGCGATCAAGAACATCCTGATTGCCACGCCGGACAACCAGCATCTGCCGCTCAGCCAGTTCGCGGATATCAAGGTGAGCAAGGGCGCGTCGTTCATCTATCGCGAGTCCAACTCGCGCTTCATCGGGATCCAGTTCAGCGTCGAAGGACGCGATCTGGCGAGCGCGGTTGCCGACGCGCGCAAGAAGGTGGACGAGGTCGTCCCCCTGCCGACCGGCTACACCTACGACTGGGGCGGTGAGTACAAGGAGTACCTGTCCGCGCGGTCGCAGATGGCGATCATCCTGCCGATGACGATCGTGCTGATCCTACTGATCCTGTTCGGGCTCTACGGCAACCTGAAGTTTCCGCTGATCATCATGTTCAGCGTCCTGGTCACCGAGCCGGTGGGCGGTCTCCTGGCGCTGAAGCTGACGGGTACGAACTTCAGTGTGTCGTCGGGGCTCGGGTTCGTGGCGCTGATGGGTGTCGCGGTGCAGACCAGCGTCATCCTGTACTCGTTCATCAACAAGCTCAGGCTGGAAGGCAAGGACATCAAGACGGCCACGCACGAGGCATCGTTGCTCCGGCTCCGCCCGATCATGATGACCGCGCTCGTCGCCTGCATCGGCCTGCTGCCGGCAGCGATCTCGACCGGCATCGGCAGCGACTCGCAGAAGCCGTTCGCCATCGTCATTGTTGGCGGCCTGGTGTCACGGCTGGCGTTGTCGATTTTCCTGGCGCCGGTGCTGTACTCGCTCGTCGCCAAAGACGACGATGTCCTCAAGGTATGATCTAGACACGCATGCATTGTCGAAACTGTGGAACTGACATCGCCGGCAAGGCGCTCATCTGCTACAAGTGCGGCACGGCGACGACCGAGGCGAAGTATCAGCCGGCGGCTTTGCCGCGCGCGTCGTGGCTGTCCGGGTTCCTGCCCACGATCGTCGCGCTGGCGCTGCTCGTCGGCGTCACGGTGTACGTCGAGCGCGCCGCTAACGGTGGCCACTCCTCTCCTGCGGTCACCTACGTCGGCGTCGGTGTGGCCGTGCTGATCATCGGCATCCGCGCCTACGCCCGCCGGCGCCGCTGACGTGGCGCATGGCGGGTTCGTCGCGCAGGACGGGTTCGTGGCGCACGACCGGTTCGTCGCGCAGGACGGGTTAGTGGCGCACGACTTCAGTCGTGCGTGAGGCATGTCATAATCGATCCCATGCTGATCGCGGCCGCGCGGGACCGCATCGCCGCGTGCCGGCAGCCGCGCACCGCCGCGGTGATCGCTCGCACCCTGTGGATTGTCTGGGCGATCCTCGTCTGGAACGTGGTCTTCGATCGCGTGATCGTCGTTGCGGGACGTGAGTACATCGCCGCCGCGGCACGGGCTGCCGTGAATCCGGCCGGGCCGTTCGCCAACATGGACGACTGGATGCGCCCAGCCGTGACGCGAGGGTTCTGGACCGCCACGATGGCGAGCGGGGCGGTGCTCGTCACGGGCCTGGTGGCGATCCGTCGCCTGAACCGCCGCGCGCCCTCATCCGAGCCTTCTCACAGGTGACCCCTTGCGCCTAGCGCCGCATCCGCTGATTTACGACTGGAATCACGACTCCGTCGCCGCGGGGCCGTCGACACCAATTGCGATGCTCGACGACGAGACGCTGCGGGACGGACTGCAGTCGCCGTCCGTCCGGACGCCGACCATCGACGAGAAGATCGAGATCCTGCACCACATGAACGGGCTCGGGATCGATACCGCCGACATCGGCCTGCCAGGCGCGGGACCCAAGGTGGCGCGGGATGTCGAGCGTCTCGCGCGCGCGATCGGCGACGGCAAGCTGAAGATTCGCGCGAACTGCGCGGCGCGAACGCTGGTGTCCGACATCAAACCCATTGCGGAGATTCAGCAGCGCACGGGCGTACCCATCGAATGCGGCGCGTTCATCGGATCAAGTCCGATTCGGCAGTACGCCGAGGGCTGGACAGTGGAGTTTCTCGAGAAGTGCACTGACGAAGCGCTGACGTTTGCCGCCAAGGAGGGCGTCGACGTCATGTACGTCACGGAGGACACCACCCGCGCCGATCCTGAATCGCTGCGCCGGTTGTTCGCCACCGCCATCCGCGCCGGCGCCAAGCGGTTGTGCGTCGCCGATACGGTCGGGCACGCGACGCCGAGCGGCGCGCGGGCGGTGGTCACGTTCGTGAAGTCACTCATCGCGGAGCTCGGTGTTGACGTCGGCATCGACTGGCACGGGCACCGCGACCGCGGGTTTGGCGTCGCATCAAGCATCGCGGCGCTCGAGGCGGGAGCGACGCGGCTGCACGGGGCGGCGCTCGGGATCGGCGAGCGGTGCGGCAACACGCCGATCGATCTGCTGATGGTGAACCTGGTGATGATGGGCTACCGTGACAACGATCTGTCCGGCCTGCCTGCGTACGCGCTGGCTGTTGCGAAGGCCTGCGACGTGCGGATCGCGCCGAACTATCCGGTGATCGGCGCCGACGCGTTCCGCACCGCGACCGGCGTCCACGCCGCGGCCGTCGTCAAGGCATTCAGAATGGGCGATCGCGCGCTGATGGATGCGGTGTATGCGGCCGTCCCCGCGAGTCTGGTCGGACGGCAGCAGGAGATCGAGGTCGGCCCGATGTCCGGACGGTCGAACGTGATCTTCTGGCTGGAGAGCCGCGGCCTGCCGGCGACCGACGAGATCGTCGATCGCATTTTCGCCGCCGCCAAGGCGTCGAACCGGATGCTGACGCACGAAAAGATCCAGAGCATCATCGGCGCTGAGGTGACGATCAAGGCGGGCAGCGAGAAGGCTAGAGCCGAACGACGCCACGGGTTCTAGTCACGCACGACTGAAGTCGTGCGCCACTTCTGAGTTCTTCGTTCTAAGTTCTGACTTCTTTCTAAGTTCTGACTTCTTTAGTGTCCGCCGTCGCTCAGGGTCGTGATCATCGAGTGCCGTAGCGTCTTTCGGCGCGGCAGCGTCGACTTCGCCTTCAGCACCCTGAACGACTGCCGCTTGACGATGCGGCGGCCCGTGAGGACCAGGGTTTTGGAAAGATGGGCCTCGATGTGCGGCAGCGACGCGAGCACGACGTCGCCGACCACCTGCAGGCTGCGCGCGCTGACGGCGTCGAGCGTGTCCTTCGCGGTGTGCCACGCGTCGTAGTCGAGGTCGATGATGTCCACTGACGGGATCCCTGCCGCGAGAAACGGCAGGTGATCGTCTTCAATCCGCGTCGAGTCCGCGATGAAGTAGTCGTCGAGGTTCTGGCGGCGCGCGGTTTCCCAGATCACGTTGCTCAGCCACGGCGTGGAGTTCGTGTCGCGGCGGATGTCGAGGTCGCGGTCGCCGATCATGTCGACGAGCAGCATCGCCTTCAGGCTGGCCAGCGAGCCGTCGCGCTTCGCCATCTCCACGTAGTGCCGGCTGCCGTAGGTGTTGTCGTTGCCGCCCCACTCGGGCATGCGCGCTTCCTCGCCGTCGAGGAAGAGCAACTCGATGGTCATCGGGTTCTTGCGCGTTTTCAGTACGCGCGCGAGCTCGATCAGAAATGCGGCGCTCGATCCACCGTCGCTGGCGCCGACGAAACGAAACTGGCGATACAACTTCGTGTCGTAGTGCCCGGCGATCACGATGCGCTCCTTGCGCGCGCCAGGAATCGTGACGGCGAGATTCACCATGTGAACCTTGTCGAGCGGCGTCTGGTCGTCCCAGCTCTGCTCGACCGCGGTCAGGCCGGATAAGGCCAGTTGTTCCTTGATGTATTTGCGGGTCTGCTCGATCGCGGGTGAGCCCGACGGACGCGGGCCGATCGCGACAAGCTGGCGAAGATGTTCCCAGGCGCGGCCGGAATCGAACTTCGGCGCCGGCGCCAGAGCCTGAAGGCCGAGTGCCAGAGCGAGGAGGGCGCTACCCATGGGGGAATTCTACGCCCGTTTCTCCCTCGGCACATAGTTTCGTGCGGCGGGGCCCGTATAGATCTGGCGCGGCCTGGCGATCTTCTGCTCGGGGTCCAGCAGCATCTCTTCCCACTGGGCGATCCAGCCAGCGGTCCTGGGGATGGCAAAGAGCACCGGGAACATCTCGACCGGAAAGCCCATGGCCTGGTAGATCAGGCCCGAGTAGAAATCGACGTTGGGGTACAGCTTGCGCGTGATGAAGTAGTCGTCCTGCAACGCAATGCGCTCGAGCTCGAGCGC
>JAYVMG010000068.1:0-5107 GCA_043759095.1 Acidobacteriota bacterium
GAAGTCGAAGTAATCCAGGATCTTGATCTTTTGCCCAGGCTCGCGGTGCCCGCCGAGCGCGATCAGGTCGTCCGGACACGCCTTGGCGCACTGGTCGCAGACGATGCAGGTCTGCGCCCCGGTGGCGGGCTCGGTCTGCAATCGCAGCACGCCGCGAAATCGCGGCGCCGTGGGACGCCGCTCGGCCGGGTACTGGAACGTAAACGCCGGCTGCGGCGTGTATTTCATCGTCAGCCACATCCCCTTCGCCAGATCGATGAGGAAGATGGTCTTGAGGAATTTGATGATGGTGTGCATGGGATCGCCCGACTACGCCCTTTCGCCGTTGGCGTCGAACCGCTTGCTGTTGAGCGTCGGTTCGGTGTCGCCCGACATGATCGTGCGCTCCTTGCGGAGCACGGTGCCTTCCTTGCGAATCTTGTCCTGCAGCCGCATCAGGCCGTAGAGCAGCGCCTCGGGACGCGGCGGGCAGCCCGACACATACACGTCCACGGGCACGACCTTGTCGACCCCTTGCAGCACGCTGTAGGTGGGGAACGGACCGCCGGCGTTCGAGCAGCTCCCCATCGAGATGACCCACTTGGGCTCGGGCATCTGGTCGTAGAGGCGGCGCAGCACCGGCGCCATCTTCTTGGTCACGGTGCCGGCGACGATCATCAGATCTGACTGGCGCGGCGAGGCGCGGAACACTTCGGCGCCGAACCGCGCGATGTCGAACCGCGAGGCGGAGGCCGCCATCATCTCAATCGCGCAGCACGCGAGGCCGAAGCCCATCGGCCAGATGGACGACTCGCGCGCCCAGTTCAGCACGCGATCGATGCTGGTCGTGATGAAATTGTCTTCGAACTGGTGATCGATCAAACCCATTCAGGTGATCCTCTAAAAGGCTTAGGGCAGCCGTCAGCCCTTCCTGTAGCCCTATCTCTCGTAATACCCGGCGTTCTGCTTGATGAACGCGTCCCATTTCTTCGGTGTTTCGTCGAGCGAGAAAATCGCTTCGACCGGGCAGGCCGGCACGCAGGCGCCGCAGTCGATGCACTCGTCGGGATGAATATAAAGCATCTCGGCCGTCGCAAATGCCGCTTCGTCCTTCCGGGGATGAATACAGTCGACCGGACAGACATCCACGCACGCGGTATCCTTGGTACCGATGCAAGGCTCACAAATGATATACGCCATTGGACTCATGATACTAGCGTCCTGCGATCCGGCGCTCGCCCCGCTGTTCACACCGCCGCACCCACATCTGGGCCGCTACGAAGTCTGCACCTCGAACGAGCCGATTCAGGCGGTCAACGGCGGCGCCATTGACGCGCTCGAGGCCCTCGACGCCTTCGGCACCGCCGGCGCCTACGACCGGCCGGCGCTGGCCCGGCTCTATGGCGGCACGCGCGTCCAGGTGGCGCGCGGCTGGACGACCGCCGGCGGCCATCTCGAGTCGATCACGCGCCTCTCGCCCTATCCCGACCCGACACTGACCCGCCTCCTGCCGGGCACGATGGAAATCCGCTTCGTCGCTATACTCTCCCCGTAAACATGATCAGGACATCGACGCGGCTGGCGTGCCTGCTGCTCGTCTTCGCCGCGGGCGGAGCGCAGGCGCAGACCTTGCCGTCAGAGCCGATCGCGCTGGCCAACGGGCGCGTGACGATCAGCGGCGACGTGTCCGCCGGCTTCGGGTCCGAGGACCCCGGTTTCTTCAACTACACCGACTACGAGCATTCGGCGCTGCGGTTGCTGCGCCTGGCTGTGTCGACCGCCATCAAGGCGGGCCCGCACTTCACGATCCTCGGCGAGATCAGGAGTGAGAATCTCGAAGGCGTCAGGCCCTACGCGCTCTACCTGCGCATCAAACCGTGGACGACGCGCAACTTCGACATCCAGGTCGGACGCGTGCCGCCGACCTTCGGCGCGTTCGCGCGCCGGACGTACGCCAACGACAACCCACTCATCGGGTATCCGCTGGCGTACCAGTACCTCACCACGCTGCGCCCCGATTCGATCCCCGCGAGCGCGGACGAACTGCTGCGCAAGCGCAGTCTCGGCTGGCGAGTGAAATATTCGCTGGGCGATCAGACCGCCGACCCCGGTGTTCCGCTCGTCAACGCGTTCGGGTGGGACACCGGCGTCCAGGCCCACACCACCGTCGGCATGGTTAGCGCGGCGGTCGCGGTGACCACCGGCACGGTGTCCAATCCCCTCGTCTCGGATGACAACGACGGCCGCCAGGTGGCGGCCCGCGTGGACGTGCGCCCGGTGGCCGGACTGATCCTCGGCGCCTCGCTCGCACGCGGGCCCTTCATCAGCCAGAGCGCCGCGCGCGCCACGCTCGGCGACGCGAGCAACGCCTCCTTCGCGCAGACAGCGTGGGGCGCGGACCTCGAATATTCGCGCGATCATTACCTGGCCCGCGTCGAGACGATCGTCAGCCACTGGCGGATGCCGATCGCCGCGCCGCCGGCGCAGCAGGTCGCACTGCAGACACCGCTCGGCGCGATGTCGATGTCACTCGAAGGCCGGTACCGGATCGTGCCGGGGCTGTACGTGGCGGCGCGATACGATTATCTGGGGTTCAGCGATCTGACGAGCGCGACCGCGACGCTGCCGTGGGACGCGCCGGTCACGCGGATCGAACTCGGCGCCGGCTACTCGATCCAGCGAAATCTCATACTGAAGGGTTCGTATCAGCACGACAACAGGGACGGCGGCGTCCTGTTGAAAATCGCGCACATGGTCGCCGCGCAGTTGGTGTTCTGGTTCTGATGAAAGAAACACTAATCCTCTGTGTCTTCGCCTTGGTGTCCTTTGTGGTGATTCAGCGTCCGACGAAACTGTTGGCCGCGAGAAATGGAGCCATCCGGGGCCGCGTCGAGTTGAAGCGCACGGTCGCGCCGACCGAGCGACGGCCCGGCGTCGGAGATCTCGGCACGGCAGCCGCACGCGATCTGCCCGATCTCCTGCGATCGGTGGTCTATCTGGAATCCGCGCCGCGCGGCGCGTTCGAAACCAGCGACGGCGGCCACGCCGCCATGGATCAGCGCAACGAAACATTCGTGCCGCATGTGCTCGCGATCATCACCGGCACGACGGTGGATTTCCCGAACTCAGACGGCTTCTACCACAACGTGTTTTCGCTCTCCAAAACAAAGACCTTCGACCTCGGGCGCTACGCCGCCGGCAACTCGCGTCCCGTCCGCTTCGATCGACCCGGCATCGTCCGCGTCTTCTGCGACATCCACGCGCACATGAACGCGTACATCCTCGTCTTCGGACATCCCTTCTTCGCGATGACCGACAAAGACGGACGCTATCGCATCGAGAACGTGCCGCCCGGCACCTACGGCGTCATCGCGTGGAACGAGGGGACCTCGTCGGAGACGCGGCCCATCACGGTGCCGGACGCCGGCGCCGCCGAGCTGGACTTCACGCTGCGATGAGAATCCTGTCGTCGCTGCGGAGCCGAATCTTTCTGGCCAGCGCACTGCTCGCGGTGCTATGCATCGGCGTCGCGATCTCGCTGGTGAACGTCACCGTCACCAAGGAAGCGGAGCGCACGCTGGAGCGCGAGATCATCGCGACCGGCGCGCAGGTTGATCAACTCCGCGCCGAACGCACGCAGACGTTCACGCTGATGGCGCGGCTGATCGCCGATCAGCCGACGCTCAAGGCCGGCATCACCACCAACGATCCGCTGACGGTCCAAGGCATTGCCCGCGGCTACCAGGCGCAGCTGAACGCCAGCCTGGTGCTGGTGACGAACAACCGCGGCGAGGTGCTGTACGCGGTCGGCGGGTCGCCGCGCGCGGCCGACATCACCGCCCACCAGCCGGCGGTCCGCGACGCGCTCGCGGGACGCGACAGCATCAGCCTGCTGCCGCAGCCGACCGGCATCCTGCAGGTCGTCACTGTGCCGGTGGTGCTCGAGCGGCCTCGTCACGAGATCCTCGGCACACTCAGCGCCGGCTTCCTGCTCGACGATGTGCTGGCCGCCCAGCTGAAGCGAATCACCGGCAGCGACATCGCGTTCGGCATGGACGGCCAGATCCTCACGTCGACGTTGCCCCGTGAGGACTACCCGGCGCTCGCCGACCGGCTGCGTTCGACGGGCCTCTCGCGCGTGCAACTCGGCGCGGAGGAATTCGAGGCGCTACCACGGCCCCTGACCGCCGGCGCGAACGATCGCGATCCGTCGGTGTCAGGTCCGGTCGCCCTCATCCTGCGATCGCGCACGGAGCAGCTCCAGTCACTGGAGACGATTCACACCGGCCTGGCCGTCACCGCCGTCCTCGCGATCGTGCTCGCGACCGTGCTCAGCCTCGCGGTGGCGCGGACGATCGCGCGCCCGCTTGCGGCGATCACGGACGTCATGCGCGAGGTCGGCGCCACAGGCGATCTGACGCGCAAAATCGCGCTGCGCCATGGCAATCGATGGGACGACGACGATGCGCGGCTACTGGCGACGACGTTCAACACGCTCACCGATTCAATCGCGCGGTTCCAGCGCGAGATGTCGCAGAAAGAGCGGCTCACCTCGCTCGGCCGGCTGTCGACGGTGATCGCGCACGAGGTACGCAACCCGCTGATGATCATCAAGGCCGCGCTCCATACGCTGCGTCAGGCTGACGCGGCGCCGGAGGCCATCCGCGAGGCTGCGACCGACATTGACGAGGAAGTTGTGCGGTTGAATCGTCTCG
Source organism: Acidobacteriota bacterium (assembly GCA_043759095.1). GTDB lineage: Bacteria > Acidobacteriota > Vicinamibacteria > Vicinamibacterales > CAVVIG01 > CAVQFC01. The sequence continues at coordinate 4,695 of JAYVMG010000068.1, forward strand.
TCAACGAGGTGCTCGACTTCGCACGGCCGATCCACTTCGAGTTGTCACCGGTCGGCATCAACACGCTGTGCCGCGAATCGGCCGACGCCGCGCTGGCATCTGGTCCTGGCGCAGGCGTCGACTGCGACCTGGATCCGGATCTGTCCACGCTGACCACGGATCCGGACCGGCTGCGGATCGTGCTGGTCAACCTTCTGGTAAACGCGCGGCACGCCGTGAACGGCAATGGCCACGGCGAGCGGGTCCTGTCGGGTCCGCCGTCGGTCATGTTGCGGACGCGCGCGATCGCCAACCGCGTGCGGATTTCCGTCACTGACGCCGGCGTCGGCATCGCCGGCGAGGACCTCGCGCAGATCTTCGACCCGTATTTCACGACCAAGCGCGGCGGTACAGGCCTCGGCCTGCCGATCGCC